>DATJTM010000452.1:0-5182 GCA_035503395.1 Luteitalea sp. | reverse complement strand
CCGGGCGCCTCAGAGAGGCGCCCCTACCATCGAGAAACTGCGTACGAGCAAGAACACGGAGGCGCCCCAGCCCGCGAGCGTCGAGTTGCGAAGGCCGACGGCCGAACGACGAAGGCCGATCCGGTTCCCGGTTCCCGTTTCGCGGTTCCCGTCCGGTCTACGGGTTGGTGCCGCGCCCCTCGACCTTCTTGCGGTCGGTGTCCACCATCGTCTTCACTTCCTTCATCAGCGTCGGCACGTGGTACGGGATGCCGTTCTTGATGGTCCACTCGATGCCGCCGCCACGCGTCATGCGGCCGTCCTTGAACACCTCGACGCCGTACGGGTTCAGCACGCGCAGGTTCTCGAGCGGGTTGCCGTTGACGACGAGCAGGTCGGCGAGGAAGCCCTGACGCACGCGTCCCAGCTTGTCGCCCATGCCGAGCAGCGTCGCGCCGTTCACCGTGCCGTGCGTGATCACCTCGAGCGGATGGAAGCCCGCCTCCTCGTGGAGTTCCAGCTCGCGCGTCAGGCCGAACCCATACAGCGAGTGGATGAACCCGGCATCGTCGCCGGTCGTGATGACGCCGCCCTTGTGGCCGAACGACTTCAGCGTGTCCATCCAGATGCGGTACTGCTGCTTCCAGCGCACCTCCATCGTGTTGGTCCAGCCGGTGAAGTACGAGCCGTGGTTGGCGAGGTTGGGCTCGAAGAAGGCCTGCAGCGCCGGGTGCAGGTATTCCTTGTACCAGGGCAGGTTCTGCGCCTTGATGACGTCGCGGCTCGCCTCGTAGATCGACAGCGTCGGACTCCACGCCACCTTCTTCTCGATCATCAGGTCGGTGATCTTTTCGAGCTTGGCTGGATTGGCCTGCGCGTACAGCTCGCCAGCGCGCGAGAAGCGCATCAGCTCGTTGCTGTAATTCATGTCGGCCGGGAAGTTCTGCACGCCGTCGATCGCGGCATCGGCGATGCCGTAGAAGTGCTCGATCGAGTCGATGCCGAGTTCGGCCGCATCCTTGGCCGTCACCTCCTCCACCGCGATGTGCGTCGTCGTCTTCAGGCCCTGCGCCTTGGCCTCGGACATCAGCTCGAAGAGCTGATCGCGGTCCATGCCGAAGATCTTCAGGCCGTCGGCGCCCTTGGCCTTCGCCTCGCGAACGTTGGCGCGAATCGCCTGCGCCGAGCCGTTGCCACGCGCCACCACCCAGTACACCTGCATGCGCGGCGCCGCGATGGTGTCGGCCGCCGATTCGGCCTGCCACTGCTTGCTCTTGGCGAAGTTGCCGCCGTTCTCGCGCGTCAGCGTCACGCCGTTGGCGAGATAGAGATTGCGCTCGTACTGGATCGGCATCGGAATGCCGGAGCGCTCGTCGTGCCAGTGCATGTGCGTGTTGACCAGCCCTGGCATCACGTACTTGCCGGTCGCGTCGATCACCGCGTCGGCCTCGGCCGGGATGTTCGGCGCGATGTTGGCGATGACGCCGTCCTGCACGAGGATGTCCATCGGCCCGTACGGCGGCTTGCCGTTGCCGTAGATCACCATCGCGTGCCGGATCAGCAGGCGCGACGGCTTGCGGGCGTGGACGGCCGTGTCGCGACCGGGGGCGCGGCCCTGCGCCGACAGCACCATCGCGGAAGCGCCGGAGACCAGCAGGAGTGCGACGAGCGGCCACGTGCGCCGGGCGATCCAACCTCGAACCATCGTGTCGAACCCTCTCAGTAAAGGCGTACCCCGAGGCGCTGCGTCGGCGCCTGGGCTACGCGGGTGCGGAAGTGCAGCCAGAGTCGCGACGGATCGTCGTCGCGGGTGATGCGGTCGATCGTCCAGGCCTCGCGCACCGGCGGCACCTCGACGTGATCGACGGTCGAATCCGATTCCAGTGGCACCGCCCGGACCTGCGGCGGGATGCCGCCGGTCATCGACGCGACGACCAGCGTGGCGATCTGCCGTTCGAGATCGACGTCGATCCACGCCACCTCGTTGGCCGACAGCCAGACGAACGGCGACCGGCGTGCGTGACCGGGTTGCCGCCCGGGCGTCAGGCAGGAGCCGCCGCGCACCTTCGCAATCGCGTGGCAGCGCGTCAACCGGTCGGGCAGGTAGAGCACCTGGCCGCGGCACCGCTCATCGTTGGTGGGACAGGCGCGGGCGTTGGCGTCGGCCGGCGCCCCCGCGTCGTAGACGGCATACACGGTCTCGGTGTGCGGCCACTGCGACGTGGTGCGTGAGGCGTGCTCTTCGAACACCCAGAAACGCGCGTCGGGCGACGGCGTGAAGTCACGGCCGATCACCGCGTCCACGACGCTGTCGGCGCCGAGGTCGACGACCAGCAGACCCGAGGCGTCCTGCTCGCGATCGAGGTGCAGCAGGATGCGGTTGTACGGCGCGAGGAACAGCGCGGTGCTGATCGACCTGGCGCGGCGACCCGTGAGGGTGCCGTCGAGGGCGATGTCGCGCGACCGTCCGCGGGCGGAGACGCGCAGCGACGCACCCTCGAGGCCGGCGGCCGGCGTCTCCTGCACGTAGCTCGCCTCGACGTCGCCCCACACCCAGCCGCGGGTGCCCGACGACGACATCGGACGCGCGAGCAACTGCGCGGCGGGCGTCGCGGTGAACCCGGGCACCAGCGTGCCTACGGCCAAGGCCAGCACCAGCGCGTCCCATGGAAGGGCGCGACGCACCCAGGCCGGCCGGTTCGGGCGACTCCGGGAAGGGCACGCGCGCATGCTGTCGAGTGGCACGGACGGGCCAGTGTGGGGGCCGCGCCGGCGTGGCGTCAAGGGGCCCGCAAGCGGTGTCAGGCTCGACCTTTGTTAGGCTAACGACATGATCAACCGGCGCGATCTGCTCTTGTCCGTCCCGGCGACGCTGGCCGGCGTCCGGCTGCTCGCGGCCCAGCAGCCGACGTTCCGCGTCGGCGCGCAGAACGTGCCCGTCTACGTGACCGTCACCGACGCCAACAAGCGCCTGGTGCCGGGGCTGCTGCAGGAAGACTTCGACATCTTCGACGAGAAGACCCGGGCGCCGATCACCATCTTCGACAACCAGATCCAGCCGGTCACCGTCGCCGTCATGCTCGACTCGAGCGGCAGCATGACGATGAACCTGGAGTTGCTGAAGCAGGCCGCCGAACAGTTCGTGATCCGGCTGCTGCCCGAGGACAAGGGGCGCCTCGGCTACTTCAACGACAAGATCGCGTTCCTCAGCGACTTCAGCAGCGATCGCGACATGCTGATCGCGTCACTGCGCGACATGCAGTTCGGCAACCCGACCCGCCTGTACGACTCGCTGCTCTTCAGCCTCGACGAACTGAAGCCGGTCGAAGGTCGCAAGGTGATCCTGTCGTTCACCGACGGTGCCGACACGGCCAGTCGCGGCGGCCTCGGCGAGGTGCTGCGCCGGGCCCGTGAAGAGGAAGTGATGATTTACGGGATCGGGCTGGAGTCGGTGATGATGAACATGCGCACCCGGCCAGACGGATCACTGCGCAAGCTCGCCGAGGAGACCGGCGGCGGCTACTTCGAGTTGAAGAACACCGACGATCTCGGGCCGACGTTCACGCGCGTCGCACAGGAACTCCACAGCCAGTACCTGCTCGGGTTCGAGCCGCAGAACGACGGCAAGGTGCACAAGATCGAAGTGCGCGTGAAGCGCCCGGGGCTGGTCGCCCGCGGACGCCGGACGTACCAGGCGCCACGGTCGTAGTGCTGCGCGTCGGACGAAGTCCGACGCCTACACCTGTCTGTGAAGTGGTAAAGCGGGAATGCAGCAATGCGAAATGTCGGCCCCAATGAGGAACGACACTGCGCACTGACGGGCGCCTCGGGAGGCGCCCCTCCCAGCCAGATCCAGTACGTCTTCTGCAAACGCCACCGCGGAGACAGTCGATGTCGAGAATCCCGCAGGTAGGGGCCGTTCCCCGAACGGCCCAATAAACGGCGTCGGCCGGTCAGGCCGACGACCACTTCGCCGACTACCGCGCCTCGTCCTGTGCCCCGCTCAACGTCACCGGGGCGTCGAAGCGGACGCGCAGCACCGTGCCAGCTTCCAGCTTGACGTTGGTGCCAGGCGTGGCGAGCACCGAGCCGCCGCCCCCGATCAGGATGCCGGCCATCGCGCCCTTGAACCCACCGAGGATGCCGCCGATGATCGCGCCGGCCGCGGCGCCGGTCGTCATCTTGCCGACCTCACCCTTCAGGCCCTCGCCTTCGAGCGCCTGCGTCACCGTCGCGCGAATGCGGTAGGTGCGGCCGCCGACCGTCATCTGGTCGAAGGAGAGCGTCAGGCTGCCGCGACGGTCCGTGCGGCTGGCGCGGTCGACGCTGCTGACCACCCCGCGCAGGACCGAGCCGGCCGGCACGAGCAGGTCGTTGCCCTGATACAGGTCGACGAGCGTGGTCGCCTCGAAGCGATCCTCGACCTCCGCCGAACTCGAACTGAGTGGCGTCTGCAGGCGCGCATCGAGCTCCTGCCCGACGGCGATCTCACCCGGCCTCGACGAGGGCGTCGATTCGCGGAGTCCGCCGCCCGACGCCTGACGCTCGAGCGTGGTGAGGCGGTCGCGCACTGCGGTCAGTTCCGACCGCGGCACCGAATTCTCGCGGCGCAGCCGCACCCGCAGGTACGCCACGTCGTCGCGCACGAGGTCGAGGTCGCGCTCGAGGCGAGTTGCCTGCGATTGGTCGGTGTTGCGGAGCGCGTCGATGCGCTGGCTCACCGCGGTCACCTGCGCCTGCAGGTCGTCGAGGTCGGCCTGAGAGACATTCCCCTGGGCCGCCGCGCCGATGGGCAGGAGCACGCTCAGAGCGACTGCCTGCACCATGCGCTTCACATTCGGAGACATATTCATCCTCAGTAGGTAGGGCCGGCTGTCCCAGCCCGGCCGTGAAGGGCCACGTTGGGACCCGACTTCGCCTCACGGCTTCGTCGCGCCCGGCAACAGGCCCTACCTGCCACTCTTTTGTGGCGTCGAAGCTTTGACGTGTGACGGCCGAGGCTGGTTGACGGCTCAGCTAACGGTTGAAGAGCCGACTCAACCATTCGACGCGGGTCAGGTCGTTGTAGATGACCGTCACCATGAGCACCATCAGCACCGCGAACCCAGCCATCAGCATCCGTTCCTTGACCCGCATGCTGAAGTCGCGACGCGCGAGCCCCTCGATCGCCAGGATGGTGATGTGGCCGCCGTCCAGGATCGGG
>DATJTM010000451.1:0-3582 GCA_035503395.1 Luteitalea sp. | reverse complement strand
GCGCGTGTGCCGCAGGGACGCGTCGGCCATCGCGCGCCCCTCGGCCACCGAGTAGGACAGCGGCTTCTCGACGAAGACGTCCTTGCCCGCCTCCATCGCCCGCACCGCAGTGATCGCGTGCCAGTGGTCGGGCGTCTGGATGGCGACGGCGTCGATGTCCTTGCGGGTCACGAGGCGCCGGAAATCGCCCTCGCCTGGTGGCGCGATGCCGCGCGTCTTCTGCACGAGCGCGATGGCGGCGTCGCGATGACGCGCGTCGACGTCGCAGATGCCGGCGATCTCGACGTCGGGATGCGTCATGAACTGCTGCAGTCGCCCGGTGCCCATGTTGCCGACGCCGATCACCGCCAGACGCACGCGATCGCTGGGCGCGACCGCCTGCGCGAAGGCCGGTCGATGAATCACAGAGGCCAACCCGGCGGCGGCACCCAGGAACACACGACGCGTCACCGGCGTGGAACTCTGATCTGGCACGTACGAGCTCACTTCTTCAGTTCACCGTAGATGGTCGTGACGTTGCGCTGGCCGTTGGTCGTCTGGAAGTCCTTGAAGCGCTCCGGCAGCTCGAGCTCGGCGAATGCCTGCTCCGGCGTGCGGCCCGCCTTCTGCGCCTGGCGGACGGCGTCGACGAACGCGGCGTTGAACTCTCCGAACTCGACGAACCGCGCGAACGGCTGCACGTCGGTGTGGCCCGGGATGACGCGATCGACCTGGCCCTTCAGGCCGGCGGCCGCTTTCTTCAGCGTTTCGGGGTACGCCAGACCGTTGCCGCCGTTGTTGGTGTCGATCAGTGGCGTGCCGAGGCCGGCGAACAGGTCGCCCGTGTGAGCGATGCGCAGCGACGGGAACACCACGATGGTGTCGCCATTGGTGTGCCCCGGGCCGTAGTAGTGCAGGTCGATCCGTTCGGCCCCCGCGCCCAGCGTCAGTTTGTCCGAGTACACCGTGTCCGGCAGGAACTCCGCTTTGGCACCGGCGAACGCGTCCATCTTCTGCATGTTGGCTTTCGTGTTGGCGTGCGCCACCACTTCCACCGAGGCCGGGAAGAACTCGTTGCTGCCGGTGTGGTCGCCGTGCGTGTGCGTGTTGATGATCATCGTCACCGGCTTGTCGGTGACGCTGCGCACCTGCTGCATGATGCGCTCACCCCAGTTGGCGAGCTTGGTGTCGACCAGCACGACGCCCTTGGCCGTCAGGAAGGCGGCGGTGTTGCCGCCGCCACCGCGGACCACATACAACGTGTCGGCGATTTTCTCGATGGTCGCGGTCTGGTTCTGCTGCGCCGGCTGGCGTGCGTAGATGCCGGCCGTGCCGATGACGCAGAGCGTGGTGACGAGCAGCGCACGTCGCATGGGTGTCCTCCAGATGCCGGCGGCCGACGCCGGCCTGCCTCTATCGCGCGAGAAAGGTCCGCTCGGCGAACCACCAGGCTCCGCCGGCGAGCACCACGACCGATCCGGCCATGGCGACCACGTGGGCCGCCCGCGGGTACTGTCGACGCAGGAGTGCGAGCAGTGACGCGACCACCACCACGATGACCGCCTGCCCGATTTCGACGCCGAGATTGAACGCGAACAACGATACCCCAAGCGCTCCGGCCGGCAACCCGGTATCGCGCAGCACGCTCGCGAAGCCGAAGCCGTGCACGAGCCCGAACACCAGCGCCACCCACACCCGCACGTCGCGGGCCCGGCCGCCCGCCATCAGGTTGTCCGCCCCGACGAACACGATGCTCAGGGCGATCAGTGGCTCGACCACGTGCGCCGGCGGGTCGACGATCGACAGCGTGGCCAGCACCAGCGTGATGCTGTGCCCGACGGTGAAGGCCGTGACGATGGCGAGCAGGCGACGGAGGCGGCCCCCGGGCAGCAGGAGGCCGATGACGAACAGGATGTGGTCGGGGCCGATGGCGATGTGATGCACGCCGGACGCCACGAACCGCGTGAAGGCCGCCCAGGCGCCCTGTCTCGTGCCGGTGTAGTGGTCGGTGCGAACCCGATCGGCGTTCAGCACGTCCTGCCACGCCACGGCATCGCGTTCGTAGATCGTCACGAACGTCTGGTGCGAGGGATCTTCCGGGAACATGCGCGCGCCGACGGCAAGGTGCCCGGGCGTTCCGGCGAGCACGGCCCGCCAGGCAATCACCACCGAATCCTGTCCGCTCACCGGTTCCACGCGGTCGATCGTCCAGGTGATCGGGGTGCCGTCGATTTCGATGGCGACCCGCGCCGTCATCAGCGCGGCGATCGCTTCGGCCCGGTCGCGTACGACGTCGGGTCGTTCCAGCGCGGTGGGATCCGGCATGCCGAGGACGCGCGCCACGTCCAGGTCGTGGAGCACGAGCGAGCCGGACAGCCCTGGCGCCTGGACGCGGACGTCGAGATAGCTGAACGGAGCTGGGTGCGCGAAGACAGGAGGCGCCAGCGACAGCCAGGCGAGGCACGCCAGCACGAGGAGGCGCGACAGGCGGCTCACGGGCATCGCGCAGCATTCTGCCGCAAGTCGGCCGTTGGACCGCGATATAGTCGCCGCACTCCGGAGGAACCCACGTGTCGATTCGTCGTCTGCTTCTCGCTACCCTCGCCCTGGCCCTCGTCGGCCCTACCGCCGCTCAGGCCCAGTCGCCGGCCATGGACGGCATCCGCACCGAATGGGCCGCGATCAAGACGGCCGTGATGAGCGCCGCCAACAAGACGCCCGACGCGCTCTATGCCTACCAGCCCACACCCGATGTCTACACGCTGCGCAAGATGCTGCTGCACATCGCCGACGCCAGCTACAGCCTCTGCGCCGGCTTCCAGGGCACGCCCGGCAAGCGCCCGAAGGTCGATGCCGACGCGGCCGCGCCCAAGGCCGACGTGATTCAGACACTGACCGCAGCGTTCGCGTTCTGCGATGCCGGCTTCGCGGCCGCCACCGATGCGTCGCTCGGCGAGAGCGTCAAGCTGCCGAACGGCCAGACGCGCATCAAGAGCTACTACGCCGCCCACCAGCTCGCGCACACCAACCTGCACTACGGCAACGTGGTGACCTACATGCGCATGAACAAGCTGGCGCCAGGCGATCAGTAACAGCAGGTAGGGCCGGTTGCGAAGCGCACCGTAGCCTGACGGCGCAGGTGGGTGCCAACCCGGCTCGCAGGCGCACTGCAAAAGGGCCAAAAGGACCAGAAGGGCTAGAAGGACGGACGAGACAAGTCAGCGCGGGCCTGAGACCGGCGACCAGCGACGTCCGCTCACGCTGCGGGCTCTGCGATCGTCGGGCTCTCCTTCTTGCCCTTTTCGACCTTTTTGAACTTTTTGAACTTTTTGAACTTTCGCTGCGCCTACGCCATCAAGGGCGCCACAACTTTTCCATGCACGTCGGTGAGGCGGAACCGTCGGCCCTGGTGGAAGTAGGTAAGCCGTTCGTGATCGATGCCGAGCAGACGCAGCATCGTCGCGTGCAGATCGTGGACGTGGAGGGCGCCGTCGACGATGTTGTAGCCGAAGTCGTCGGTGGCGCCATAGACCAGGCCCGGTTTGACGCCACCGCCGGCCATCCACATCGAGAAGCAGCGCGGATGGTGGTCGCGGCCGTAGT
>DATJTM010000450.1:0-5322 GCA_035503395.1 Luteitalea sp. | reverse complement strand
CGCAACTACTACGAACTGCTGACCGCGGCGCCGGGCAACACGGGCCTCTTCGTCGGCCAGGTCGGCGACGGCCGCACCGCCGGCGTCACGTTGCGGCTGTCCCTCTCGAAGCCATAGGCACAGGGCTCGCCGCGCCGGAGCCTTCGCGGAGGCGGGAACCGGGAACCGGGGAGTCGCCCTCCCGCGGACGTAGCCGTCGAACTTCAGTTCGACGGTCAGCGAGAGGGGAGGGAAGGTACCGCGCGGCGCATCGAGCTGAAGCGCGACGCCTACGGAGGAGAGTCAGTCGCGTAGTTCCAACGCGGCTCTTCAGCGCCGGCGTTCACGGCCGACTGCCCACGGCCGACTGCCGATTGCCGCTACGAAGGCCGTCCCGTGTCGTACCGTTCACCCTCCCAACGACCGACGAGCACTGGCGCGACGCCGTGGCTGGTCACGTTGACGGCCGTGCGGATGGGATCGATGAGCGCATCGATACCGAGGAGCATCGCGACACCGGCGGCGGGCAGGCCGAAGCGCTCGCTGATGGCCGCGAGAATGATCACCGTGGCGCGCGGCACGCCGGTGACGCCCTTGCCAGCCACCTTGAGGGTCAGGAGCAGCAACACCTGCGTGGCCAGCGGCAACGCCATGTGCGAGGCCTGCGCGACGAACAGCATGGCGACGCCCATGTAGGCCGCCGCACCGCACGTGTTCAGCGACATGCTCAGTGGCGCGACGAAGCCTGCGACGCGCGACGACACGCCGAATCGTTCGAGTCCGGACAGCACCTGCGGCAGTGCCGCGGCGCTCGACGTCGTCGCAAAGCCGATGAGGAAGGGCTCGCGCACGCACGCGACGAACCGGAGCAGCGGGGCGCGACTGGCCAGCAACGCCGTACCCATCACCAGCAACGTCGCAATCTGGGCGGCCCACGCCGCGCCGACCATGCGCGTCAGGCCGAGCAGGGCGCCGCCACCGTTGGACGCGACGGTCACCGCCAGCGCCGCGCACACGGCAGCCGGTGCCAGCCACATCACGTAGTGCGTGCAGCGGAAGGTGATCGTCGCGATCGATTCCGCGAGTGCGACGACCGGTCGCGCGGCGGGGCCCACGGCCAAAGCCGCGACCCCGAACACGAGGCAGAAGACGACGATCTGCAGCACGTCGCCGCGCGCCATCGCGTCGACGATGCTGGTCGGCACGACGTTGACGAACAGATCGCGCATCTGCAGCGCTGGTGGTGTGGCACCGGTGGCATGCAGGGCGATCCCGCCGCCGGGCTGCACGAGCAGGCCGACGGCCCAGCCGATGAGCAGCGCGCTCGTCGTGGCGGCTTCGAACACGACGAGTGAACGCCAGCCGATGCGACCGACGTCGCGCGGATGACCAGCGTTGGCGATGGCGGGGATCAGCACGCCGAACAGCAGCGGCGCGACGAGCATCCGGATCAACCGAAGGAAGACGTCGGCGATCCAGCCGAGATGCAACGCGACTCCGGGCGCGAACCAGCCGATGCCGACGCCGGCCAGGGCGGCGGCCAGCATCACGTGCGCGAGTGACACCTGCAGTGGGAACGGCCGGCGCTAGCGCGCCAGCAACGTCTTCTGGTTGGCGAGGATCCGGACTTGATTGGCGGAGATGCCCTTCTGGTTGGCGAGCACCTGATCCAGCTTCTTCTGGTTGCCGAGAATCTTCGTCTGATTTGCCTGAATCTTCTTCTGGTTGGCGACGATCGTCGTCTGGTTCTTCAGGATCGCGGTCTGGTTCCTGATGATCGTCTTCTGGTTCGCAAGCACGTCACGATCGGACACGGGTGGCCTCCTGGGGCAGCGGGGATACGGCGGGCGAGCCGAGGAGCACGGGCGAGGCGGCCGCGCGCGCGGCCCGTCGGGTGAGCGCGATCTCGATCAGGTTGGCGATCGGACCGACGATGAACAGCGAGTAGTACGGGGCGTGCACGAACTGCATGAGGCGGAACCCGGCCTCGACGGCAGCGACGAGGAAAGCGACCAGGCACTGCGCCCAGCGCGGCTTCACGGTCGTCTTCGGGTCCGTGATCATGAAGAAGATGAACAGCTGGTACATCGGGCCTGTGATCGGCGCGACTTCGGCGAGAAACGGATCGCCGGTGATCGCGGCCCGGAGCGCGGCAAACGCCACGAACGACAGCACGTAGGTCGCGGTGATGTGGAAGCGGCCGAGCGTGCCGATGATGACCGACCCGAAGACCCAGACCGTGATCATCGGCAGCAGCGTGTTGCCCCACTGCACGCTCAGGCTTGCCACCGTGTCGGCCGCGAGCACGAGCATCGCGACGATGCCGAGGTTGGACGGGTTCCAGATGTGGCGGCCGTCGACGCGAATCAGGTACTTCGACGTGATCGAGATCGCCGAGCACAGCGCGTAGGGCCAGAACTCCGGCGAGCGCACCAGCATGCCGACGCTGATTCCCGAGACATACGCACTCGCCAGGTGCGGCCAGCTGCCGCCGAGCAGGCGCCCGAGGAGCAGCTCCATGCCGATCGAGGTGCCGATCGCGAGCGCCGTGCGCGACCAGCTCTCGAGGAAGCCGAACGTGACCTGCCCGACGATCAGCACGATCGTCACCAGGACAGGGGCGAGATACCGCTTGTCGAGGCGAGACAAGCCGAGCGCGTCACCGAGTCGGGCGATCGAGGTCATGCCGGTTCCTTGAGCACGTGCACCCGGTCGAGGGCCGGGGAGGGAATTTCCTGCATCTTACCCGACGGCCAGCGCACGACCGCCTTGTCGACGCGCGTGGCGGCGCCGAGACCGAAATGCAGGCGACGCTGGTTCTGCGCGCAGAAGCCGGAGCCGCCGAATACCTCCTGCACCTGCTGCTGGCCGTCCCAGTGCAGCGTCACCTGCGCGCCGATGGCGTTGCGGTTGCTGCAGCGCGTGCCGGCCGGCGTGTCGGGGCGACAGGCGCCCTCGAGCTCGAAGGCGACGTACGAACGGCCCGGCGCGACGTCGTTCCGGTAATAGAGGAGTGGTCCGCGTTGGTTCGCGACCACCACGTCGAGCACGCCGCGATTGGCGAAGTCGCCGAGCACGACCGAGCGGCCGTCGAAGCGATCGGTGACCCCGACCATCTGCGCGACGTCGACGAAGCGCCCAGCGCCGTCGTTGACCCACACGCGCTTGGGTTGATACCCGGCGAGGCTGCGCGTCCCCATGGCGGGCCAGTTCGCGGCATCCGAGATCACGACCTCGTGACCGCCGGCGACCTTCGAGTAGTCGTACCAGTAGCTCTCGCCGCGCGAGGCCGACACGTAGCCGTTCACGAGATACAGGTCCTGGAAGCCATCGTTGTTCAGGTCGCCGAACTGGGCACCGAAGCTCCAGCCGCCAAGGTCGACGTTCATCGCGCGCGCCAGGTTCTCGTAGGTCGGCAGCGCCCCCGTGCTGCCACTGCTCGGCACCCACAGGTTGTTGCCCTGAATGAGGATGCCTTCCTCGGAGATGTTCGAGACGTAGATCGCGAACCTGCCCTGGTTCAGGACGTCGCCGAGCGAGGCGTTCATGCCGCTCTTGGGCGCATAGCCGACGCCGGTCTGGCGCCCGACTTCACGGAACCGCCCGCCGTCGTTGACGAACAACTCCGACACGCCGTAGTCGTTGGCGATGAACAGATCGGGGTAGCCGGTGCCGCGCAGATCACCGGCGACGGCGGCCAGCGCCCACCGCGTCGAGGCCAGCCCGCGGGCGGCGCTCACTTCCTCGAAGCGTCCGCCACCGAGATTGCGATACAGGTACTTGCGCCCGCCGTTGCTCGCGTACTCGAAGCTCTCCGGCATGATCTTCGTGGTCGGCAGCTTCCAGAGGTCGACACCCTCGGCGTAGTACCCGCCCATGAAGAAGTCGAGCCGGCCGTCGCGATCGAAGTCGAACCAGATCGCCGAGTTGATGTTCGCCCACGCCGGCAGCCCCGCCTGCTCGCTCACGAGCGTGAAGCCCTTGCCGGCGTCGTTGTGGAACAGCTCGGGGCGTCCCCACCGATAGAGCAGCAGATCGTCGAAGCCGTCGTTGTCGTAGTCGGCCCATGCCGAACCCATCGAGACGCCGGTGCGGCCGCCATTCAGGTCGGCGAGGCCGAGCCGCTCGGCGATCTCCTCGAAGGTGCCGTCACCCTTGTTGCGATACAGCCGGTTGCGCGATCCCTCACGACTGCTGGTCACGTACAGATCGGCGTGACCATCTGCATCGACGTCCACCACGGCGACCGCGGCCCCCATCGAGGCCACCTGCGGCATGATGTGCGCCAGCTTGGCGTCGAAGGTCGGCGCTTCGTGCACGAAGTCGAGACCGGCGGCCTTCGCTGATTCCACGAGGCGGAAGCCGTAGCTACTGCGCGCGTCGCGGGCCGCTGCGGTGGCGGTGGCCCGCGAGCCATAGCGACGAATGAGCCAGGGCGTGGCCAGCAGGGCCACGAACAGGACGGCGAGCAGCGGACGAGCGTAGGACTTCATCGAGAGGAACCTGGGCTTGCGTCGCGGAGCGCCCGCCGGGCCGACGGCGTGACGTAGCGCGTGTGATACGTCGCGAAGTCGTCGGCATGACGCCGGTAGACCGGATCGTCGTCCAGCGTGCGCGGCGCAGTGTCGTAGCGGCCGTTCGCGTGCGTCGGCAACGGCAGCACCGTCCGCGAGAACGTCGTGTTGTAGTCGCCGTCCTTCACCCAGCCATCACCGACGACCACGAAGTCGCGGGTCATGCCAGCGGCCGGCGCTGGCGCTTCCTGGAAGCGCAGCGCGAGCTCGTCACCGGCATTCATGATGACGTAGCGGTCGTCTACGCCGGACAGCAGCGGACGCACGTCACCGAAGCGGGTGTAGAAGCCTTCCAGATCGAGCCAGCGTGGCGCGGTACCTTCGACGACGTAGCGCGGCCGCTCGGGTGAACTCGATTCACGCTGTGACATGACCGAGAAGCCGCGGTAGCGCAGGTCCGCGCTGGTCAGCGTCAGCCGCCGCGGCGTCACCGGCACGTCGGGGCGTCCGACCGCCCACGCGATCCGGTCCCAGAAGATTTCGAGATTGGTGGTGAGTCGCAGGCGCCGCTCGCCGTGTTCCGGCAGCAGGCCGTCCAGCGGGATGAGGATGGTCTTGTCCTTGCCCGACGGGAAGCCGAGTCCGGGACGCGCGACGCGGAAACGGCCCTGCGCATCAGCGACCTCGAGGGCAAGCCCGTTTGGCGGCGTCTGCGATCCCTGCGACAGGGCGACGTTGATCGAGCTGTCGGTCGGGTGGATCCAGCCGTGAGCAACCAGCTTGAGCGGCCGGTCACGCGGCACGTCGTTCCCGATCTCGACCTCGACCC
>DATJTM010000449.1:0-4001 GCA_035503395.1 Luteitalea sp. | reverse complement strand
TTGGTGGGGCCCGGTCCCCGGTCCCCGAATCCGTGTGGTGTACCTTCATCCGCGCATGATCGTGCCCGCCGCCGAAGTCACTTTCCGTGAACTCACCAGCGTCGAGGACATCCGCCTCGTCCAGGACATGGAACGGCGCGTCTGGGCGTACGAGGACATCGACCTGAGCCCGGTGCCGCTGATCATCGCGCTCGTGAAGTCGGGGGCGCTGTTGCTGGGAGCGTTCGAGCGCGGCGTGCTGCGCGGCTTCGCGCTCTCGGTGCCGGGCGATCGGCACGGGCAGCGGGTCCACTGGTCGCACATGACCGGCGTCGACGTCACGCTGCGGGGCTCGGGACTGGGGACACGCCTCAAGCGCGAACAGGCGCGACGCGTGGCGGCGCGAGGGTATCGGCGGATTCAGTGGACCTATGACCCGCTCCAGAGCCTCAACGCCTACCTCAATCTCGTGAAGCTGGGGGGGCGGTCAGGCGAATACGCCGAGCACGTCTACGGCGATTCGACGTCGGCGCTGCACCGCGGCGCGCCGACCGATCGCTTCGTGGTCACCTGGGACCTGACCGACGACGGCACGCCCATGCCGTCGACGCGCGTCGGCCGCGCCGACGCCGCAACGGCCATCGATGCCGGCCGCTGTGGATCGAGGGACGGGTGGGATACGTACGAGCCTGCTGACACATTGCCCGACGCCGAGGTGGTGCGCGTGCCGGTACCAGCACGATTCTCGGCCATGCTGCGCGACGCCCCGGCCCTGGCCACCGACTGGCGCATGGCGACGCGCGCGCAATTCCAGGATCTGTTCGCGCGCGGCTACGAAGCCGTCTCGTTCACGCGCAACGGCGAGCGGGGCTCCTATCTGCTGGTGCGGTGAAATGACTTCCGAATCGTAGCCGGCGAGCTTCAGCTCGCCGGTCTCGTGTGGTCGTCTGCGCGTCGAGCTGAAGCTCGACGCCTACGTCGCAGGTCGGAGGCCGCTCTTACTTCTTCGGCAATTTGTCCGGATTGTCCGTGATGAGTCCGTCGATGCCGCCCTTCAGCGCATCGCCCATTTCGGCGGTGACGTCGGCGAAGGTGCCGGTGGCCGACGCCCGATAGGTGTACGGCGTCACCAGCATCCCCTTCGCCTGCGCGCGGGCGACGAGCGTCGGGTCCTGCCGCACGACCTGCTTGTCGGGGCTGAGGCCGGTCGAGAACGCCTTCGCCCTCGTCAGCCCATCGTCGGTGACCCACTTCATCGCGTCGGCCGGCCCGAAGAGCAGATGGATCGGCAGGGGCGTCTTCAGCTGGTCGTGCAGGATCTGGAGACTGGCGACGCCGAACGACTGCAGCACGATCGGCGTCTTCGGATCGGCCCAGGGTTGGTCGAGGCCGGCCGCCTTCAGGTCGGCCAGCATCTTCGCCTCGATGCCGGCATAGCGCTCGGGCAGCTTGAGCTCGACGTAGATCCCGATCTTGCCCTTGGCCGCGGCAATCGCCTCCTTGAAGGTGGGGATACGAGTACCGGCGAACTTCGGGTCGAACCAGGCGCCGGCGTCCAGGGTCCGGATCTCGGCGAGCGTGAAGTCCGACAGCGGCCACTGCTTGCGGGTCTCGCCCTTCACCAGCACTTCACGAGCGCGAGTCGGGAAGAGTTCCTCGACGTTGGTCGTGCGCTCGAGCGTCGGGTCGTGCAGGCACACCACCTCGCCGTCCTTGGTCAGCTGGATGTCGAGCTCGAAGAACGTCGCGCCCTGCGCGGCCGCGAGCTCGAAGGCCGGCACGGTGTTCTCGGGCGCGTAGGCCGAGGCGCCACGATGCGCCACGACCCACGGGCGCGCGGGCGGGCCAGCCGCCTCGGGAAGAGCAGTCATCGCGATGGTGAGAGCAGCGAAAGCGGGAACGAGCAGGCGCACGCCGCACAGCATAGCGGCTGCGCCTCACGCCTGCACGGCGCCCACGGCGTCGCACCCACGGCCGAGCCGGCAGGGGCCCGGCAGTGCTAGCCTCACGCCATGCGCGACATCGAGACGATGCCCTTCTCGCGCGAGGGGCTCGAGATGCTGCATACCTGGGTCCACGAGAGCCTCGACATCCTCACGGGTCATCTCGACAAGATGCCGCCCGAACTCCTGACGCAGACAGTCGACGGCTTCGGCACCAACACGCTGTTGAGGCAGATGCTGCACGTGGTGCAGGTGGAGTGGGAGTGGATGGCGCGCGTACGCGGCCGTCCACCAAGGACCTGGCACCTGAAGGACTTCCCTACCCTGCTGAGTGTGGTGGCGGCCCGGCGCGAGGTCGTGGAACTCACCCGCGCCGATCTCGCCGCCCTGTCCAACGAAGCGCTCCACGAAGTGCCGACCCACGTGCCCGACGACTGGATCGGCCCGCCGCGCGCGCCCGCATTCATCGTGTTGCACCTGATGACGCACCATTGCCATCACAAGGGACAGATGGCGGCGATGTGCCGGCTGCTCGGCCACCCGGCGCCGGACACCGATCTGCAGCGGGAGTAGGCGGGAGGACGGGAACCGGGAACCGGGAACCGGGAACCGGGGACGGGGTGCCGGGTACGGGGTACGAAGGTAGGGACGGCCGTCCCGGCCGTGCATCGCTGCCAGCCCGAAGAACAGGTGTAGGCGTCGGACTCTGTCCGACGCTCAGTCACTCTGTGAACCGACGGAACCGACCGACAAGTCGGTCGGCTACGGTGTGCAGCGCTTCTACCGTGGACCTCGACGACGGCCGAAGCCGCCACCGCCGGGACCACTACCGCCTGGACCGCGACGTCCTGATCCGCCCGGGCCCTGACCCGGCCTCCCCTGCGACGGTCGATTGCCCGGCTGCCCTTGACCGCTGCCGCCAGCACTCGGGCGGGGCGGCGCTCCGGGCCTGCCCTGCCCCGCCACGCCGGCAGGACGGGCACTGCCACCGCCCTGCGGCCGTCCCTGCGACTGACCGCCACCCTGTGGCCGTCCACCACCCGGGCGCGTCACCGGTCCCGTGGCCGCCCCACGCACACTGCCGGGCAACCGTGCGGCGCGCGCTTCCTGCTTCGCCTTCGCCCGCGCCCGCTCTTCGGCCTTCCGCTTGCGAATCGCCGCAATCCGTTCGGCGATCGGAATCTCGAGCCGCGCCTCGGGCTTGGCGTTGTAGTCGAAGTCAGGCAGCTGGACGCGCGGCAGGCGCTTGCCGACCACCTTTTCGATTTGCTGCCACTCGTCTTCTTCCTCGCGCGACACGAACGTGAAGGCCTCGCCGGTGGCTTCGGCCCGGCCCGTCCGGCCGACACGGTGGATGTAGTCCTCGGCCGCCACCGGCACGTCGAAGTTGACGACGTGACCGAGGTCGGAGACGTCGATGCCACGGGCCGCGATGTCGGTGGCAACGAGCACCGGGTACTCGCCGCTCTTGAAGCCGGCCAGGGCCAGCGTGCGCTGCGCCTGCGAGCGGTTGCCGTGGATGCGCGCCGCCTTCACGCCCTGCTTCTCGAGGTAGGCGGTGAGGCGGTCGGCGCGATGCTTGGTCCGCGTGAACACCAGGGCCTGCGACATCACCCCGCGCGACAGCAACGCCGCCAGCAGCGCGCCCTTCAGGTCCTGCGAGACGGGATAGACGGCCTGCGTGATGCCGACCGCGGGCGCCGCCTGGCGCGCCAGGTTGATCGTCGCCGGGTTGTCGAGCAGTTCGCGCGTCAGCGTCACGATCGGCGCCGGCATCGTCGCGCTGAAGAACAGCGTCTGGCGGCGCGGCGGCAGGTGCTTGAGGACCCGCTTGATGTCGGGCAGGAAGCCCATGTCGAGCATGCGGTCGGCCTCGTCGAGGACGAGGTATTCGAGACCGGCGAGCTTGGCGTACGGCATCCGGAAGTGATCGAGGAGGCGACCCGGGGTCGCGATCATCACGTCGACGCCGCGGCGGAACGCCTGCTCCTGCGGCCCCATGCCGACGCCGCCGAAGACGGCGGCGGCGCTGAGCGGCGTGTGGACCCCGAAGCTGTTGAGATCCTCGAGGATCTGCGC
>DATJTM010000448.1:0-3413 GCA_035503395.1 Luteitalea sp. | reverse complement strand
TCAACCCCGGCTTCCGCAACGAAGTCACGGCCATCCAGATCAACCCGTTCATGAAGTTCCGCGGCCTCGAGTTGTTCGGTGTGGCCGAGCGCGCCGAGGGCAAGGCGAGCACCGAGACGAGCCGTCGCCAGATGAAGCAGTTCGCCGGTGACGTGGTCTATCGGCTCGGCCCCGGTGAACCGCTGTACGTGGCCGCGCGCTACAACCGCGTGAACGGTGAGTTGGCCGGTATCACCAACGACATCTCGGTCAATCGCTGGGTCATCGGCGGCGGCTGGTTCATCACGCCGGGCCTGCTCGGCAAGCTCGAATACGTGAACCAGGAGTACAAGGGCTTCCCGCCCTCGAACATCAAGAGCGGCGGCAAGTTCCATGGCCTGATGCTCGAAGGCGTGGTCGCCTTCTGACAGGAGCGTCGTCGTGACAGCCACGTCCTCCCTCGTGCTGTCCATGTCCGGTGGGCGACTCGTCGCCCGCCGGACCCTCGTGCGTCTGGTGCTCTGCGGACTCATCGGCGCCGGCATCGCAACTGCAGCCGCAGCGCAGCCGGGCGAACCCACGATCACGGTGCAGGAACGAGCCGGCGTGTACGAAGTCGGCGCGACCTTCACCGTCGATCGGCCCGCGCGTCGCGTGCTCGATGTGCTGACCGACTACGAAGGCATCCCCCGACTGGTCCCCGACGTCAAGCGTAGCGTCGTGCACAGCCGCACGACCGATCACGCCATCGTCGAGCAGGAGGCCGTGTCGCGCGTGCTGTTCTTCTCGAAGACCGTGCACCTGCGGCTGGACATCCAGGAAGGCGCCGACGCGATTGCGTTCCGCGACGTCTGCGGCCGAAGTTTCGTGGTGTACGAGGGCCGCTGGCAGGTGAGCAGCCGCGGGGCCGGCACGCAGGTGACCTACGCCCTCCGCGCCCAGCCCGCCTTCGAGGTGCCAGAGTTCCTCGTCAAGCGGCTCATGAAGCGCGACGCCGGCCAGATGATCGCCAGGCTGCGCCAGGCGATGCTCGACTAGCCGTTCGCCGCTCCACCCACGCCGGCAGCAGCCGTGACGGAACGCGGCAGCGTCAGCGTGAAGACGGTACCGCCTTCGGGCGGACACGCCATCGTCAACGTGCCCCCATGCAGTTCCGCGGTGCGCTGCGCAATCGGCAGTCCCAGTCCTCCACCGCGCGATTTCGTCGTGAAGAACGGCTCGAAGATCTGCTCGCGAATGTCTGGCGGGATGCCGGGTCCGGTGTCGCGGACCTGCACTTCGACCATGCCCGCGGCCGACTCACGGACCGTCACCCGCACCGTACCGTTCCCCTGCATCGCCTGCGCGGCGTTGAGCACCAGGTTGAGCAACGTAGCGCGCGTCAGCTCGTAGTCGGCCTGCACGCTCATCGGCGTCCCGTCGATGCCCATTGTGAGTGTGTGCCCAATCGGGTCCTGCCGGACCGATGCGAACACGTCAGCGACGAGTGACGCGAGGTTCACGTCGGCCAGCCGTGGCGGGCGCGGGCGCGCGAACAACAGCAGGTCGTTGATCAGTTCGTTCAGCGATTCGGTGCGCGCGACGATCTCCTGCATCACCGCACGCTCAGGATCATCAGCGCTCCGGCGTTTGAGCAGCACCTGCATCGCGCCCTTGATCCCGGCCAACGGGTTGCGCACCTCGTGCGCCAGCACGGCCGCCATCTGCCCCACGCGCGCCAACGCGGCCTGCCGGCTGATCGTCTCCTCGGCGTCCTTGCGGGCCGTGACGTCGGCGCGGATGGCAATGTACTGATACGGCTTGCCGACGTCGTTCACGAACGGGACGATGGTCGTGTCGACCCAGTAGACTTCACCGCCCTTGGCCCGATTGCGAAGCTCACCGTGCCAGACGCGCCCGTTGGCGATCGTGCGCCACAGCGTCTGGATGAACTCGGGCGGATGATGGCCGGAGTTGATGATGCGATGGTCCTGCCCGAGGAGTTCCTCGCGCGTGTAGCCGGAGATCTCCACGAACTTGTCGTTGACGTACGTGATGCGGCCGCGCACGTCGGTGATGGCGACGATGGCGGCGGCGTCGAGGGCGCGCTTGAAGTCGGCGAGCTGGTCGACGTGCGACAGGGCTCGACGCTCGAGCGCCACGAAGCGCCGGACGATCACCGCCGTGATCGCGAACAACGCGATCATCAACGGCCGGTTGACGAGGACGGTGAACGGGACCTGCTCGGACCAGCCGACCGCGAGGTCGACCAGCGTGAGCAGCGTGGCGACGGCAGCGGCGACCCACGGGTACGCCGGCCACCGACTCCACAACCCGAGCAGGATGACGCCGACGTACAGCATGCCGACCGCGCTGCCGATCGGCACCTCGAGGTCGATGGCGAAGATTGCCGCGGCCAGCACGACACCGAGGGCGTGCACGGCGCGACGGCTGGGCGCGAAGGAGCGACTGACGCTCGACACGCGCCGATTGTCTCGCACCAGCGGCTGGCGGGGCAGTTCGATTCAGCGGGCTACCGTGACGGCAGTGGCGGCGGCACTCGCGGCGGATCCGCCGCGGTCGGCATGGGACGCCCGTCGCGCACGCGGGCGGACCAGAAGTGGCCGCAGTTGCACGCATACCAGGCGATTGTCAGCGTACTGCCCGCCAACGGCGGCACCGCCTCGCGCCCGCACGACGGGCACGGCATGGCGAGGACGTCGAGACGGCGGTGCGCACTCACACATGGGTGAAGAGCAACAGGCATGCCGTCCGCGCACGACGCCATTCCGTGTGTCCGCGGTTAGCGTGCGGACGAGGCCGTGGACTTGTCCCCGCGGTGCGGGGAAACTCGCGCAGCCTCCCGGGCCGGTGCCACGCGGTGCGCCGGCTCGTCAGGCGCCAGTCGACTTACCGAGCCCGAACTTCTCGATCCGATAGCGAATCTGATCGCGGTTCAGCCCGAGCAGGGTGGCCGCGCGCGTCTGGTTGCCGCCGGAGCGTTCGAGCGCCTGTACCACGAGGCTGCGTTCGAGGTCCTCGAGATTGACACCGTCGGCCGGTAGCGACAATCCCGAGGCGACCGGCAGCGACCCGGTGAGCGACGGAAAGTCCGCCGGCTCGAGCCACGGCCCGTCGCTGAGGAGCATGGCGCGCTCCACGGCGTTACGCAGCTCACGGATGTTGCCCGGCCAGCCGTACTGCTGCATCGCCTTCAGCGCTGCCGGCGTCGCGCCGCGCACGCTCTTGCGGAATTCGCGATTGAACTGGTCGACGTAGAACGCCACCAGCGCCGGCACGTCCTCGACATGCGTTCGCAGCGACGGCAGTTCGATCGGCAGCACGTTCAACCGGTAGTACAGGTCGGCGCGGAAGTGCCCTGCCTTCACTTCGTCCTCGAGGTGACGATTGGTGGCGGCCACGATCCGCACGTCGACGCGCACGTCCTGCTGTCC
>DATJTM010000447.1:0-2638 GCA_035503395.1 Luteitalea sp. | reverse complement strand
AACCCAGCGAATCCGCGCCCAAAAATTCTCGAATCTCCTCCACCGATTGCCGCGCCGCGATCAATTCGCCTTTTCTCGGCGTATCGACGCCGTAATAACACGGAGAAACCGTCGGCGGGCAGCTGATGCGCATGTGCACTTCCTTGGCGCCCGCTGCCTTCACCATGCGGACGATCTTCCGGCTGGTGGTGCCGCGGACGATCGAATCGTCGACCAGCACCACGCGCTTGCCTTCGAGGATGCTGCGCACCGGGTTGAGCTTCACGCGCACGCCGAAGTGGCGGATCGATTGCTGCGGCTGGATGAACGTGCGCCCGACGTAGTGATTGCGGATCAGGCCCATCCGCATCGGGATGCCCGACATCTCGGAGAAGCCAATCGCGGCGCACACGCCCGAGTCCGGGATCGGCACGATCACGTCGGCCTCGACCATCGACTCCTCGGCGAGGCGACGGCCCATCGCGGTGCGAGCCTCGTTCACGCTGCGGCCGAACACGTAGCTGTCCGGGCGCGCGAAATAGACGTGCTCGAACACGCAATGCGACTTCTGCGCCGGGGGAAACGGCTTGTACGACTGCATACCGCTGGCGGTGATCACGACCACCTCACCGGGCTCGACATCGCGCACGTACGTGGCGCCAATCAGGTCGAGCGCGCATGTCTCCGAGCAGGCAATCCACGACTCGCCGAGACGGCCGAGCGCGAGCGGGCGGAAGCCGTTCGGATCGCGCGCCGCGATCAGGCGGTCTGGCGCCATCATCAGGATCGAGTACGCGCCCTGCACCTGCGCCAGCGACTCGATCGCGGCCAGTTCCGGCGACGCAGCGGTCGAGCGCGCGTAAAGGTGCAACACCACCTCGGTGTCGCTGCTGGTCTGGAAGATCGATCCCTTGGCAACCAGCTCGCGGCGGATTTCACCAGCGTTCACGAGGTTGCCGTTGTGGCAGATCGACATCTGCCCGTGCACGCAGTCGATCAGGAACGGCTGCGCGTTGGCGAGCTTGCTCTCACCGGCCGTCGAGTAGCGCGTGTGGCCGATGGCGCTGTACCCGGTCAGCGACGACAGGGCGCGGTCGTTGAAGATGTCGGCGACATAGCCCATGCCGCGGTGGACCGTGACGTGATGCCCGTCGGCCGAGGCAATCCCGGCGCTCTCCTGGCCGCGGTGCTGCAGCGCGTACAGGCCCAGATACGTCAGGTTGGCTGCTTCGGAGTGTCCGAAGATGCCGAAGACGCCACATTCTTCCTTGAGCTCGTCCACCTGATCTCCCTGTGTAGCGGTCAGCGTACCGGCGTGGCCAGCGCGCCCTCGAGCGCCTGGGCCCACACCGCATGCAGTTCGCCGACCGCCGCGACGATCGTCGCCTGCTGGTCGATCCGAATCTCCAGTGTCTCGCCACCGGTCTTGCCGATGACGGTCGCGGTCACTCCAGCGGCAGCGGTGCGGTCCAGCACCGTTGCCAGGTCGCCGGGCTGCACCGCAAGCAGCACCCGGCCGGCCGACTCGCTGAACAGCGTGACGTGATCGACCGGCACGCCGGCCGGACCGGTCACCGCCGTCAGTTCGACCGTCGCGCCGACGCGTGCATCACCGAACGTCGCCTCGGCCAGCGCCACCGCGAGTCCACCTTCAGCGCAGTCGTGGGCGGAGGCCACCAGTCCATCGTGCACCAGCGCCGGCAGCAACGTGTGCAGCGCACGCTCGTGCGTCAGGTCGAGCACTGGCGGCAACCCACGCACCTCACCGTGCACGCGGTGCAGGTACTCGGTGGCTCCCAACTCGGCCTTCGTCGTGCCGAGCAGCACAATCTTCAGACCGTCCGAGGGGAACGTCTGGCCGACGACGCGTGAAGCATCCTCGATGAGCCCGACCATGCCAAGCACGGGCGTGGGATAGATCGCCTTGCCGTCGGTCTCGTTGTAGAGGCTGACGTTGCCGCCCGTGATCGGAATGTCGAAGGCGCGGCAGGCCTCGCCGATGCCGGCCACGGCCTCGACGAACTGCCACATGATCTCGGGCTTCTCCGGGTTGCCGAAGTTCAGGTTGTTGGTCGCGCCGATCGGCACGCCGCCCGCCAGCGCGACGTTCCGCGCCGCCTCGGCGACGGCGAGCATGGCGCCACGCTTCGGGTCGGTCTGGCCGTAGCGGCCATTGCCGTCCACCGACATCGCGAGCCCGCGCGACGTGTCCTTCACGCGCACGACCGGCGTGCCACGGCCGGCCAGGCACAGCGTGTTGGTGCGCACCATGTGGTCGTACTGCCGGTAGATCCACTTCTTGCTGGCGATGCTCGGCGAGGCGAGCAGGGTCGTCAGCACCTCGGGCGCCGCCGGGAATGCCTTGAAGTGGGCGGGCTGGAGCGTCTGAATCTCGTCCAGCCAGGCCGGCCGCTGCGACGGGCGATCGTAGAGCGGCGCTTCGTCGGCGAGCGCCCGCGCCGGCACCTCGGCGACGACCGTCCCGTTCTCGCGCACTCGCACCAGGCCATCGTCGGTGACGTGGCCGATGCACACGGCGTGCAGGTCCCACTTCTCGAAGATGCGTTCGACGTCGGCCTCACGGCCCTTGTGCACGACGAACAGCATCCGCTCCTGCGACTCCGACAGCATGATCTCGTACGGGGACATGCCGGTCTCG
>DATJTM010000446.1:0-3101 GCA_035503395.1 Luteitalea sp. | reverse complement strand
GACCACCGTGCCGCCGGAGATGACGAGCGTCGCCGGTTGCTGCGTCGCGCCCTGGGCCAACAGCAGCGCGCGGGCCAACACACCGAACACGACGGCGGTCAACACCGCGGAAGAAACGCTGGTGGTGATGGTCCGAACTCTCGGCACGGTGAGTCCAATCGAATTGGGTAGGGACGGCCCGCCGGGCCGTCCGCAGGTCGTCGGACGCGCCGGCGGCGCGTCCCTACCGAGACGCGTGTCTAGACGTTGAAGCGGAACAGCAGCACGTCGCCGTCCTGCACGACGTACTCCTTTCCTTCCGACCGCACCAATCCCTGCTCGCGCGCCGGCTTCCAGCCGCCCAGCCGCACGAAGTCGTCGTAGGCGACGGTCTCGGCGCGGATGAAGCCCTTCTCGAAGTCGGTATGGATCACACCCGCGGCCGCTGGAGCCTTGTCGCCCGAGTGGATGGTCCAGGCGCGCACTTCCTTCTCGCCCGCCGTGAAATAGCTGCGCAGGCCGAGCAGCACGTACGCCGCGCGAGCGAGACGGTCGAGGCCTGATTCGGTGAGACCGAGCGACGCCAGAAACTCCTGGCGTTCGGCCGGCTCGAGTTCCGCGAGCTCGGCTTCGACCTTGGCCGAGAACACGACGACGCCAGCGTTCTCGTGTTCTTCCTTGATGCGCGCCTCGAGCTGGCCGACGAACGCATTGCCCTCGGCGGCTTCCTCCTCGCGCACGTTGGCGGCGTACAGCACCGGCTTGGACGTCAGCAGGTTCAGGCCGATGAACGCGGCCCGCAACTCCTCGGTCGGCTCGTAGAGACGCGCCGGCTTGCCGGCCTCGAGCAGCACCTTGATGGCCTCGACCATGCCGACTTCGGCCTTGGCCGCGGCGTCGCCCGATCGCGCCATCTTCACCGACTTCTCCAGACGCTTCTCGACCGTCGTGAGGTCGGCCAGTCCAAGTTCGATGTTGATGATCTCGCGGTCGCGCACCGGGTCGGGTGCGCCCATCACGTGCTGGATGTTCTCGTCCTCGAAGCAGCGGACGACGTGCACGATGGCGTCGACTTCGCGGATGTTGTGGAGGAACTGGTTGCCGAGGCCTTCGCCCTGGCTGGCGCCCTTCACCAGGCCGGCAATGTCGACGAACTCCACCGAGGCCGGCACGATGCGCTCCGGCGAGACCAGCTTCGCCAGGCCATCCAGTCGTGCGTCCGGCACGGTCACGATGCCGGTGTTCGGCTCGATGGTGGCAAACGGGTAGTTGGCGACGAGCGCGCCGGCGGACGTGAGCGCGTTGAAGAGCGTGGACTTGCCGACGTTGGGCAGGCCGACGATGCCGAGTCGAAGCATGGCGTGAGTCGTGCGCCCCGGGCAGCCCATCTGCGGAGGCGCAAACAAGAAAGTGTACGGCACAATGGCCGCATGGGGCGTCGCGCGCGGCCGACCCGGCCGCTGCCGGGCGCAATCCTGTACGACCTCGACGGCACGCTGATTCGCGGCGATCTGGCCCGCTGGTTCCTGCTCGATTCCCTGAAACGCCACCCCATTCGGGCGTTCGCGGCGCTCCTGGCGGCGCCCTTCGTGTTGCCACTGTTCAAGTCGTCGCGCCTGCGACGCTACGCGACGACGACGTTCTTCTGGATTGCGACCGTGGGCCGACGTCCCCGTGAGGTGCTGCGCGAGTTCCGGCACTTCGCGCGGCGGTTCGTGGCCGGTGGCGGCAAGTTGCGGGCCCCGGCCATCGCGCAGTTGCGGAGGCACGCGAGTGGCACACAGCCCGTGGCAATCGTCACCGGCTGCGCCTCGCCGCTGGCGCACGCGTTCGTACTCGCGCTGGGCCTGCCGGGTGTGCGGGTCGTCGGGTCCGTCGCTGGGTGGAAGGCTGGAGGCTTCGTCGTGCATCTGCATTGCTACGGCGCGAAGAAGGTGCCATGCGCCGTCGGCGCCGGTGTGCCGCCGCCCTGGGCTGCCTGCTACACCGACAGCGCCAAGGATCTGCCGCTGCTCGAGCGCGCGTCGACGCGCGTGCTCGTCTGCCCGTCGCCGGAGACGCTCGACACCGTACGCGCCGCGCTCGGTGACACAGTCCGTGTCGAGACATGGAACTAGGAGACGGCCTTCGTCGTTCGGCCTTCGGCCTTCGCAGTCCTCGGGCAGTCGGCCAGTCGGGCAGTCGGCCAGTCGGCCAGTCGGCCAGTCGGCCAGTCAACACCGGTTTGCGCCCGCGACGGCGCAGCAGATAGAGTCGCGGCGTGCCGGTCCATGTCATCACCCACCCCGTCGCCCAGGACCTCCTGACGCAGTTGCGCGATGCCCGGACGACGTCGCCGGCGTTCAGGCAAGCGGCGCAGCGACTGAGCGTGCTGATTGCGACCGAGGCGATGCGCGATCTGCCAACCGAGCCGGTGGTCGTCGCCACGCCGCTTGGCCCGGCCGACGGGACCCGCGTCAATGCCGACGTCGTCGTCGTGCCCGTACTGCGCGCCGGGCTCGGCATGCTGGAGGCGGTACTCAGCGTGACGCCGCACGCCAGGGTCGGACACATCGGCCTGCAGCGCGACGAGACGACGGCAGTGGCGTCGCAGTACTACGCGAAGTTCCCGTCGGGACTCGAGAAGAGCTTCGTGGTGCTGGTCGATCCGATGCTGGCGACGGGCGGGAGCGCCGTGGCCTCACTCGACCTGCTCGCCGAGCGTGGGGCTCGCGCCGTCCGCCTGCTCTGCATCGTTGCGGCCCCCGAAGGCATCAAGGAAGTCGAGGCGCACTACCCCGACGTGCAGATCTACACGCCGGCGGTCGACAGCCACCTCAACGCGCACAAGTTCATCGTCCCCGGCCTCGGCGACTTCGGCGACCGTCTTTACGGCACGTTGTAGGCGGTCACCGCCGCAATGAACAGTGCTCCACGCGCAATGTCGAGTGCACGAAGTTGGTGCCTCACGCCGTCCTGAGGTCGACGTTCTGGATCTGGCCGGTAGGGGCGAGTATGAAGTGGCTGGCCAGTCAAGGGCAGATCCGTCCTGCCGCGGTGCGTGCGCGCCGCGTCGCAGGATGTCGTTCGTGCCACGCCCGTACGGATCGCGCTGCTCCGTTCGAGTATGCGCGCTCAGCGGC
>DATJTM010000445.1:0-2780 GCA_035503395.1 Luteitalea sp. | reverse complement strand
TTCCGAGGATCCGACCCAATTCGCGGCCTCTCCGAGGAGACGACGACGGGTGTCCATCGCCTCTACGACATGGCGCGCAAGGGCACCCTGATGGTGCCGGCGATGAACGTGAACGACAGCGTCACGAAGTCGAAGTTCGACAACCTGTACGGCTGCCGCGAGTCGCTCGGCGACGGGCTGAAGCGCGCGACGGGCGTCATGTTCGCGGGCAAGCTCGCGGTGGTCTGCGGCTACGGCGACGTCGGCAAGGGCTGCGCGCAGTCGCTCCGCGGCCAGGGCGCCCGCGTCATCGTCACCGAAATCGACCCGATCTGCGCGCTGCAGGCGGCGATGGAAGGTTACCAGGTCACGACGCTGCAGGCCGTGCTCGAGACCGCCGACATCTTCATCACCGCCACCGGCAACAAGAACATCATCACCGCCGAGCACATGGCGAAGATGAAGGACAAGGCGATCGTCGGCAACATCGGCCACTTCGACAACGAGATCGACATGGCCGGCCTGAAGAAGGTGCCGGGCATCGAGCGCATCGAGATCAAGCCGCAGTACGACGAGTGGCGCTTCGCCGACGGCCACAGCGTGATGATCCTCGCCGAGGGTCGCCTGCTGAACCTCGGGTGCGCGACCGGTCACCCGAGCTTCGTGATGTCGGCCTCGTTCACCAACCAGGTGATGGCGCAGATCGAGCTCCACACCAACAACAGCGCGTACGAGAAGAAGGTCTACACGCTGCCCAAGCGCCTCGACGAGAAGGTCGCCCGCCTGCACCTCGACAAGCTCGGGGTCAAGCTGACCGTGCTCGGCAAGGATCAGGCCGACTACATCGGCGTGCCGGTCGAAGGTCCGTACAAGCCGGAGCACTACCGGTATTAGGTCGTTCCGTCCGACAAGTCGGACGGCTACGAATTGAAGGTGGAGAGGCCGGCATTGCGCCGGCCTCTCTCATTTCTGCCACACCACCGCTCGTCCCGTGCGCGCCGAGACGTAGACGCGCGAGAAGTAGGTCGCCGGTAGCAGGCCGACCTCGGGCGACAGCTGCCAGGCCTCGCGGGGCAGTCGCACGAGCCGCACGTCGTTCAGCCGCACGCCCGCGAACCGCACCGCCGCGTGTGCTTCGACTTCGACCGCACGGCTGCCGACGTGTGTCTCGAGCGCCGCCACGCCGCGTTGACCGCCGGCCCGGCCGACGGCGTCGCGTGACGCGCCCGCCTCCATCACCAGCACGTCCGCGCCGCTGTCCAGCACCAGGGCGTGACTGCCGCTCGCCCCAGCGACGCGCACCACCGGTCGTCCGGCGCTCCACGACAACGGCAGGCCGATGCCGTCCGACGGCGGGTCGAACGCGCCCACCGTCAGGCGGCCACGGGTAAGGTCGAGCAGGTAATCGTAGTGGGCGAGCACGTCCTGTCCGAGGATGCCGTCGGCGCGCGGCGCCGCCCGCCGGACCGTCGCGAGATCGTGGACGGCCGCGACCACGCGGTGCGCCACCGCGGCACCGGGCAACCGCAGCGCCGGGATCAACACGGTCGCCACGTCGACCTGCCCATCCACGGTCGTCACGCCGACCGTGCCGATCGCAGGCAGGGCCAGCCGCTTCGCCACGTCGGCGGCGACCGTCGTGCCCGAGGCCCCTGTGTCCACGACGAACCAGGCCGTCGCGCCATCCGTCAGTTCTACGCGGAGCAGCGGCACGCCCGTCGTCATCTCCAGCGGATAGCCGGTCATCGACGGGCGGTGTCCGGCATCGGGCGTCGCCATCGTCGGGGTCATCGCGAGCAGCAGCATCAGCAGTGTCGTCATGCGCCCTCCCTCGTGAGGCACTGGGAGGAGGAACGACACGGAATCGTGAAAGATCTGGAAGAATCATGAGGTTTTGATGCGTGATGCCGTGTATTGCTTCGGGGACGTGACGGTGGAGGCCGGCGGGCGGGAAGTCCGCCGGGCCGGTGTGCGCGTGCCGCTGGAGCCCAAGGCGCTGGACGTGCTGCTCGTGCTGCTGGCCGAGGCCGGGCGGGTGGTGGAGAAGCGCCGGCTGCTCAAGGACGTCTGGGGCGACGTTCACGTGACCGACAGCTCGCTGGCGCGCGCCGTCACGCAGGTGCGTCGCGCCCTCGGCGACGATATCCGGACGCCGCGCTATGTCGAGACCGTCCCGACGCGCGGGTACCGCTTCATCGGCACACTCGAGGACGTTGAGGTCGCGCCGACCGCCGAAGCGGAACAAGTCGGCCGACCCGAGCCGCCGGTCGCCGTTGCGGCGATTCCTCCCGCGATGCCTGCTGCGTCCCGACGGCCCTGGGTGCCGTGGCTCGCGGCCACGGTGCTCGTGGCCGCGCTGGTCGGCGCATGGGCCGTCTTCAGCACCCGCGCGACAACGCACGCGTCGTCGACGTCGCTGGGCGACCAGGTCGTGTGGGCCGCCAGCGCGATCGCCGTCCAGCTGACCACCGCGCGCGGCGCCGACGTCGATCCCGCCTGGTCGCCCGACGGCATGCAGCTCGCCTACGCCTCCGACGAGTCCGGCGGCCTCGAAATCTACGTGCGGCCGCATCTGTCCGATGCGCCGGCTCGCGCGATCACGACCAACGGCGGCGACAACGTCTCGCCGGCGTGGTCACCCGACGGGCAGCGCCTGGCGTTCCACTCGCGCCGCTTCGGCGGCGTGTGGGTCGTGCCCGCGGCGGGAGGGCCCGCGCGACAGCTCTCGCCGGAGGGCTCGTCGCCGGCGTGGTCGCCAGATGGCAGGACCATCGCCATCCAGACGGCCGCCGAGCCGGACC
>DATJTM010000444.1:0-8207 GCA_035503395.1 Luteitalea sp. | reverse complement strand
CTGAACAGCTCGAGGCCACCGGTGCCTTCGAGCACGGCCACCAGCAGGCTGACGCCGCACACCATCACGATCACGGCCCAGGGCACCTGCCTGAACGTCGCCGTGTCGTCGGCGGCCTTCAGCAGGACGAGCACCGCGACCGCGGCGAAGGCCGCAAGACCGAGGGGCACCTTCCACACGATCACCGCGACCATCCACATCGCAAGGACGGCGAGTGTCCACACGTGCGCACGCTCGAGACGCGTCGTGGTGTCGATCGTGACGCGCGTGCCATCGCGCCAGAGACGGGGGCCGCCGAACAGCGCCCACGCGAGCGCGGCGGCGAGCAGGTGCGCCACGAAGTTGGCGGCCCAGACCGTGCCTTCGTGGCCGGGCAGACCCGCCTTCGCCATACCGGCCGAGACGATGACACCAACCGCGCTGACCGGCGACAGGTTGCCGGCATTCGCCCCGTTGCCGAGCATCAGGGCCGTCAGCAGCGGCGGCAGCGACGCCCGCGCACCCGCTGCCATGCCGAGCGGCGCGAGCAGCGCGACGGCCGCCACGGCGCCCGGCCCAGCCGTACTGACTACACAAGCGACCGCGAACAGGAGGAGCGGCAGCAACGCGGCGCGGCCGCGGCACATGTGAATCGCGCGCTGCGTCAGCGCCGCCATCGTCCCATTGGCCTGCGCGAGACCGAACAGCAGCGTCACCCCGAGCAGCGTGACGAAGAGCGACGAAGGGAATGCGGCCAGGACCGCGTCGGTTTTCCAACCGGCACCGTACACGGCGACCGGCCAGGCGAGGGCCACGGCGAGCACGCCGACGTTCAGCCGGGTCGTGAAGCTCGCGGCCATCACGAGCAGCAGCGCCGCGACCGACAGCCCGGCCGGATTCATGACGTCCAGGGTGGGAGCAGGTGCTTCTGGACCTTGCCGAGTGCCGTCCGCGGCAGGGCGTCGACGCGCACATAGCCGCGCGGCACCTTGAACGATGCCACCTGCGATCGCAGCAACCCGTCGACCGCTGCCGCATCGAGGTCGCCGTCTGTCACGAGATAGGCCACCGGCACTTCGCCCCGCACGGCGTCGGGCATGCCCACGACGGCCGCCTCACGCACACCCGGCAGCGTCGTCAGCACTTCCTCGATCTCGCGAGGGTAGATGTTGAAGCCACCCGAGATGATCAGGTCGCTGCGCCGCCCCTGCAGCGTGATGTAGCCATCGGCCGAGCGCATCCCGAGATCGCCGGTCCGGAACCAGCCGTCAGCGAACGCCGCGGCCGTCGCGTCGGGGCGATTCCAGTAGCCGGCGCATACGTTCGGCCCCTGGACCCAGAGCTCGCCCGTCGTCTCGACGCCGACGTCCGTGCCATCGGCACCGACGATGCGAACGGTGGTCATCGGTAAGGGCATTCCGACGGTTCCGGCGCGCCGCTCTCCGACGAGCGGATTGCTCACGTTCATCAGCGTCTCGCTCATGCCGTAGCGTTCGAGGATGACGTGGCCGTAGCGTGCGTGGAAGTCTTCGAGGACCTGCGCTGGCAGCGGGGCCGAACCTGACACGAACAGGCGCACCCCGCGACCGATGGCCGACGCCCGGTCAGCGTCCACGTCCAGCAGCCGCACGTACATCGTCGGCACGCCGAAGAACACCGTGGGCCGATAGGTCTCGAACCACTCGGCGGCACGCGCATGCTCGAAGCGCGCCACCAGTCGCATGTGGCAACCGCTCGCCAGCCAGCACTGGATGCCATTGCCGAGGCCATGGACATGGAAGAGCGGCAGCGCCGCGAGATAGCGATCGTGTCGGTCGATCGACCACGCCGTCAGGAGGGCCAGCGCATTGGCGGCGAAGTTCCCGTGCGTGAGCACCGCGCCCTTCGCGGCACCAGTGGTGCCCGACGTGTAGACGAGCGCGGCCGGCGTCGAGGCATGTGCCCGATGAGCCGGCCGTTCGGACCGGCTCGCCGACGAGGCCGCGTCCAGGGACTCGACGTCCCAGACCTCGACGCCCGTGAACTCGGTGGCCCGATCGGCCGTCGTCACGACGGCGCGCGGCGACGCATCGCGCAGGATGTGGCTGATCTCGCGGTCGCGATACAGGACGTTGATTGGGACGACGATGGCGCCGATCTTCACCGCGGCGAGCCAGAGGTCGATGACCGCGAGGCGGTTCTGCAGGCAGAACGCCAGGCGGTCACCGCATTGGATGCCGCGGGCGAGAAGCGCGTGCGCCCACTGGTTCGAGCGCGTTTCGAGTTCGCCGAAGGTCAGCGTGCGGACCGACCCGTTCGGCTCGTCGACGTCGAGCGCGGAGGTGCCGCCGCGCCCGAGGAGCGAGAGATCGTAGAGGTCGAGAAGCGACAAGACGTCGCGCAGGCTACTTGATCTTCAGGCCCGACGCGAGCATCTTCACGCGCTCGGCCAGCCCGGCGTCCTTGCCCCCGAGGGCCAGCATCTGGTCGTAGTGCGCCTGCATCTTCGCGACCCGCGCCTGGTCGTCGGGACCGCAGGGACAGCCCTTCTTGAACTGTCCGAAGTACGCCCATGCAGCGCCCCAGCGCGGCATCCACCACTTCGGCGCGAGCTCGGCGGCTTGCTCGAGCGGCGCAATGGCGGCCGCGTACTGACCCTTGTCCTTGAGCGCGAGGCCGAGCACGGCGAGGCCCATCGGGTGCTTGTAGTCAGGCGTGGCGACGGCCTTCTGGAGTGTCTCGATTGCACGGTCGACCTGTTTCGCCTCGTATTGCGCCGCCCCGAGGTCGGTGAGGATCGTGGCGTTGGCGGCATCGAGCGACGCCGCCTTCTCCATGCTCGCCAGCGCGTTGGGGATGTCCTTCTTGAACTCGCGCAGCATGCGACCCTGCCCATGCAGTGCGTCGGCCATCTTCGGGTCGAGACGCACGGCTCGCGCATACGCCTCGAGCGCCGGGTCGACCTGCTTGTCCTGTTCGAGCATCCGGGCCTGCAGGTACTGCGCGCGAGCATTCTCGGGCAAGGCCGACGCCGCCTTGGCGGCGTACGGACGCGCCGCGTCGAAGTCGTTCATTGTGAGCAACACGTCCGTGAGCCCGAGCAGGGCGTCGGCGTGCTGCGGATCCATCGACAGCACGTTGCGATATTGCTGCGCCGCGGCATCCAGACGCCGCTGCTTCTGCTGCAGTTGTCCGAGCGTCAGTTGCAGCGCCTTGTCTTCCGGTGTCGCGGCGGCTGCGGCGTAGAGGTCCTGCAACGCCTTGTCGCCGTCCCCCTTGGCCAGGTACGCACGCCCGCGCAGCGCATAGAGGTCACGACGGTTGGGGTCGAGTCCAAGGGCCTGGCCGACGCTGACGATGGTGCCGTCGTGATCGCCCTTGGCCGCCAGTACCTGTGCCAGGTACGCCGCGGCGGCCGCGTTCTTGGGGTCCAGGGAGAGCGACTTGCGGAGCGGGGCTTCGGCGTCGGCAGCGCGGTTGGCGGCCACGAGAGCCGCGCCGAGCGCCGACTGTACGCGGGCATCCTCCGGTGCCACGCGAGAGGCCTGCTCCGCCGCGGCCAACGCCTCGGGGCTCTTCGTCCTGCCGAGCGACACCGCCCGGATCACGTGCGCATCGGTCAGCGACGCGTCGATTACCAGGGCCGCCGTCGCCTGCTCCGCGGCATCACCGTAGCGCTCCGCCTGGAAGTGCCCGGTGGCCAGACCGAGGTGGGCCTGCGCCTTCTCGGGGCCGGCCAGCGACGCGAGCGCCAGCTGGTAGTTGGCCATCGCGCAGTCGCTGTCCTTGCGCGCGGCGCACAGGCGGGCCAGCTTGTAGGCGGCAGGCGTCTGCTTCGGATCGAGTCCGAGGATGGCCTTGTAGTACGCCTCGGCCTGGGTCGGGTCGTTCTTCGCCACCAGGGCATCGGCCTCGGTGAGCAAACGGGGAATGTCGCGGACGCGGGCTTTCGACAAGTCCTGCGCGGCGACAGGGAGGACCGTGAACAGGCTTGCCGACAGGACCACGGCAGCCGCCGGGATCCACGCGAACATGCGCATGATCGACCTCACTTCTGGGTTGGGTGTGCGCATGGTACCAGAGGGCGCTACACTGCGCGGCATGGTGGACGCCGAACTGCTCGAAATCCTCGTGTGCCCCGAAGACAAGTCGCCGGTGACCCTGGCCAGCAGCGAAACGCTGGCCCTGCTCAACGCCCGCATCGCGGCGGGTGGCGTCAAGACGCGCGGCGGATCGGCCGTCGCCGACCCGGTGGCCGAAGGACTGGTGCGGGCCGACGGCAAGTACCTCTATCCGGTGCGTGAAGACATTCCGGTAATGCTCATCGACGAGGCGATTCCGCTCGGATGAACCGGCGTCGTTTCGCACGCGTCGCGGCCGGACTCGGCGGGGCCGCCGCCCTTGGCGCGCCAGACGCACGTGGCCAGGGCGCCAACGCACCGCGGCCGGCGGCTGACCGCGCGACGTGGCTGGCCCGCATGGGTCGCGTGTTCGGGCCCGTCGTTCGCGCGCTCGCCCAGGGGCGCCTGCGGGCGACGATGCCGGTCGAGTCGTCGGGGACGGGCCGGGCCGAGGTCACGCATCTCGAGGCGGTCGGCCGGACGTTGATGGGCATTGCGCCCTGGCTCGCCGGCTCCGGCGGCGACGCCGCCGAGACGGCGATGCGGCGCGAGTGGCTGGAACTGGTGCGGCGCGGCCTCGACGAGGGCACCAGGCCAGGAGGTCCAGATCTCCTCAACTTCACGCAGGGCGGTCAACCACTGGTCGACGCGGCGTTCCTCGCGCAGGGCTTTCTCCGGGCCCCATCACTGTGGGCCAGCTTGAGCGAGGACCTTCGTCGCCGGCTGATTGCGGCGTTCCTCTCGAGCCGGGTGATCCTGCCCGGCTTCAACAACTGGCTGCTGTTTGCCGCGACGGTCGAGGCCTTCCTCAAGCAGGCCGGTGAGCCGACGTGGGACCGCATGCGCATCGATTACGCACTGCGGCAGCACGAGCAGTGGTACAAGGGCGACGGCATCTACGGCGACGGCCCCCAGTTCCATTTCGACTACTACAACGCCTACGTCATCCAGCCGATGCTGCTGGACGTGCTCGCCGCCTGCGCCGACGACCGTCCGGCGTGGCAGGCGATGCGTGAGCCGATGCTGACGCGTGCGCGGCGGTACGCGGCGATTCAGGAACGGCTGATCGGTCCCGACGGATCGTTCCCGCCCATCGGTCGTTCGCTCGCCTATCGGTGTGGCGCCTTCCAGGGACTGGCGCAATCAGCGCTGCGTCGCGACCTGCCGAAGGAGATCGCTCCCGGTCAGGCGCGCGCGGCACTGTCGGCCGTGATCGCCCGCACGCTCGATGCGCCCGACACGTTCGATGGTCAGGGATGGCTCACACTCGGGCTGTGCGGCCATCAGCCAGGGGTCGCCGAAACCTACATCTCGACGGGCAGCCTCTACCTCTGCTCCGCCGCGTTCCTGCCGCTCGGCCTGCCGCCGGACGACCCGTTCTGGAGCGAGCCTGCGCAGGACTGGACCGCGAAGCGCGCCTGGTCCGGTCAGGCTATTCCCATCGACAAGGCTTTGTCGGTGTAGGCAGGGCCCGCTCTCCGAGCGGGCCGTCGCTGCCAGCCCCCAACGTGACACGCTGGCAGCCGTGGACGGCCGGGACGGCCATCCCTACCTCGGTCATCGGACGGCTCGGCGAGCCGTCCCTACCGATTCGATCGTCGAGCGTCAGCGCTTCGCGCCGAGGCTCACGAGGTTGGCGACGATGCGGTAGGCGCCGGGGACGCCGTCAGGCAACTGGCGGAACCACGAGTACGCCGAGTACACGTAGTGGCCCTGCCCCAGCTTCGCGTAGACGAGGCCGCCCTTCTGTTCCGTGTCCCACGGATCGTGGCTCTCGAGCAGCGGCGTGTACTGCGCGTCGAACGTCTGGAAGCCGTAGGCGTTGCGCTCCTGGCGCCAGTTGCGGAAGTCGTCCTGCGTGATCCGGTTCGGCGTCGTGAACACCGGATGCGTCGGCGCGAGAATGGTCACCGGCGCCTCTTCGTCGGTCACGCGGGAACCGATCTCGGCCGGGAACGGCATCAGCTTCTTCTGCGAGTACACCTCGTGCTGCTCCTGCACGATCATCGTGCCGCCCTTGCGGACGTAGTCGAGCAGTCGATCGTGATTGGCGACGAAGTCGGGCCGCACCTCTGAGGCGCGAACGCCGACCATGATCGTGCCGTACTTGGAGAGGTCACCCGAGGCGACATCGGCCGGTGTGAGCAGCGTGACGGGCACACCGAGTCGGCGCAGACCATCTGGCACCTCGTCGCCCGTCCCCATGATGTAGCCGACGGTGACCGGCGCCACCTGTACGTCGACGAGCCTCAGGTCGAACTTGGCGAGTTCGTACATCCGGTGCGTCTGGATGTGCGGATGCGCGATGGTCCGCAACGCGCGCGTGAACGGCGGCTGCCCCGGCAGCGTCGCCATCGCCGTGAACACGTAGGTGCCAGCCGCCACTCCCGCCGGTGGCGTCACCGTGAACGCCATGGTGGCGCTCTGCCCCGCCTGCGCGACCGAGAACGGCGCGCTCGCGGGAGCCGACGTCCACCCCTTCGGCAACTGCAGCGCCACGCTGCCTGAGAGTGCCGACGCCGACAAACTCTCGACGCGAACGGTCACCTGCCGCGGCTGCCGGCCCTTGTCGAGCGCAACGACGTCCATGCCTGGCGTGAGCTGGACCGACACCGCCGGCACCACCTCGAAGGACCGGCGGAGTTCGCCGCGCACCGGGTCGATGATGCGGAACTGCACCGGCACGGCCACGTCCACTGTCACGCCGTCGACCGACAGGGTCGCGTGCCCCGTCGCCACCGGTGGCCCAAACGGCACGTAGGCCGGACCACCGTCCTTCCACACGAACACGTCACCTCTTGCTTCCGCGTCGTTCGGCGTGCGGCCGGCGGGGGCCGGTTCGAGCCAGTACGGCTGCGACACCGCGGCGTTGGCCGACGCGGTGACGGTGAACGACGACTGCTGCGTCGGCTGTTCGCGAAGGAACCGGGCCATGAAGCCGCGGCCGCCGAACTGCGGCGCCTCGGCCAGCGGCGCCTGCGTCCAGCCGGCGGGCAGCGTCAACGTCGGCGCAGCCACCGTCGCGCTGACCCCATCCGGGACGAATGCACGCACACTGACACTGGCGTTGCCGCCAGCCACGATCGTCTCGCTCGTCGCGAGTGCTTCGACGTGGATGCCCGAGGCATGCAGCAGGGCCGCCTCGTAGTCGGCGATCTCGCGCTCGAGCAGGAACACCGCCTCCGCCTTGGCATCCATCGACGCCGTGAGCGCAGCGACGGCCTCACGCGCGTCGCGCGCCGCCTTCAGGCCACGCGCCAGCGTCGGCACGATCGCCGACGGCGTCCGCACGTCCAGGCGCTCCAGCGCCTCGCGCGCGGCGGCGTCCATCGTGGTCAGCTGTGTGGCCAGGGCGCTCTTCGGCAGTCCGGCCAGCGTCGCCAGTCCCGGGATCGACGTGTCGATGCCGTCGAAGACCGACTGCTCCTTCTCGACCTTCGGGACACGGCTGTCCACGAGGCGCAGCCCCGACGACTGCGGACCGTGCAGCAGCGCGCCGCCCATCTCCTGCGTCTTGTGCTGCGACCGTCCTTCAGCCGCAATCTGGTAGTACGTGCGACCGAGGGCCGGATCGAACACGCCGGTCGGGAGGGTCAGCGTCGGCGGGTCGGGCTGGTTCGGGCCGAACCGCATACCGACGTAGAACTTCTTCACCTGCCAGGGTCGCAGGCCCGCCTTCAGCTGCTCGGGAAACTGCGTCGGATCGGCCGCGGCCTTCACGGCCAGCGGCGACAGTGCCCCGGCCAGCTGATGATTGCCATGCCCGTCGGCGCTCGTGCCGCTGAATCGCGATGCGACGACGAGCGGCCGGTACATCCGCAGCACGCGCACCATGTCGCCGAGCGGCACGTCGCGGCCGCCCCACTTCCGCTCGGTCTCCGGCATGTTGATCGTGTAGCCGAAGTCCGCGACGCGGGTGAAGAACTGCTCGCCACCGTCGAGGGCGCGCGCCTGCAGCAGCTCCTCGGTGCGGATCACACCGAGTGCTTCGTAGAACTCCGGCCCGAGGACGTTCTGGCCACCCTCGCCGCGATTGAGGGCGAGGTAGGCCACACGCGCATGGTCGCCACGCGCCAGGCGTGCAATCAGCGCGCTGTCCTCATCATCGGGATGGGCGCCGGTATGAAT
>DATJTM010000443.1:0-8479 GCA_035503395.1 Luteitalea sp. | reverse complement strand
CTGCGCGCGGAGCTGCTCGGCACGAACGTGCACGTGAGCGTGATCTGTCCGGTCAGCACGGAGACCGAGTTCCGCGAGGCGATGGCGCGCGAGCAGGGCTTCGAGGTGACCGGCCATGGGCCGCGTCAATCGGCCGACTTCGTGGCGCGGGCGATGCTGCGGTGCGTGAAGCATCCGCGCGCCGAGGTGTATCCGCATCGCCTGTCGCGCGCCCTCGTCATCCTCAACGCGCTTGCTCCGGGCATCTGCGATCGCGTGGTGAAGCGCTTCGGCCGCAAGCCGCTGACGCCGGCTCAGGAGCGCGCGCTTGAGCGTTAGCACCGAGCTGGAGACCGCGCTCGCCATTGCGCGCGCCGTGCGCGAGGCGGGCGGCCGGGCGCTGATCGTCGGCGGCTGGGTGCGCGATCGACTGCTCGGGCGCGATGCGAAGGATATCGATCTCGAGGTCTACGGCCTCGCCGCCGATCGCCTCAAGACGGTGCTCGCCTCGTTCGGGCCGGTCAACACCGTCGGCGAGAGCTTCACCGTCTACAAGGTGCAGGGCCTCGACGTGTCGCTGCCGCGCCGTGAGTCGAAGGTCGGGCGCGGCCACAAAGGCTTCGTGGTGCAGGGGGACCCGGCGCTGTCGTTCGACGAGGCGGCACGGCGGCGCGATTTCACCATCAACGCGATTGGTTGGGATCCGCTCACCGATGTGTACCTCGACCCGCACGGCGGACGCGAGGATCTCGACCGTCGCGTCCTGCGGATGGTGGACGCGCGGACGTTCGGCGAAGACAGCCTGCGAGTCCTGCGCGCGCTGCAGTTCGCGGCGCGGTTCGAGTGCCGTCTCGAGGCGGCCACGGCTGACGTGTGCCGCGCCACGCCGCTCGACGACCTGCCGGCCGAGCGTGTGTGGGGCGAGGTCGAGAAGCTGCTGCTGCGGTCCGCACGTCCGTCGATCGGGTTGCAGCTGGCGCGGGACCTGAACGTCGTGTCACGCCTGTGGCCGGAACTCGAAGCTCTGGCCGCGTGCCCGCAGGATGCCGAGTGGCACCCCGAGGGCGACGTCTGGACCCACACCGCGATGGTCGTCGACGAAGCCGCGTCGCGTCGTCAGTCATTCGGGTACGGCGAGCAGGTGTCGCTGATGCTCGGAGCACTGCTCCACGACATCGGTAAGCCGTTGGTGACCGTCGAGGTCGACGGGCGAATCCGGTCGCCAGGGCACGAGTCGGCGGGAGTGCCGCTCGCCACGCGCATCCTCGACGGCCTGCAGGTGCACACACTGGACGGCTATCCGGTGCGCCAGCAGGTGCTCGCGCTCGTCGCCTGGCACATGCTGCCCGGCTCGTGGTGGAAGGCCGCCGAGCCGGTGTCGGATGGCGCCTTCCGTCGGCTGGCGCGCAAGATCGACATGGTGCTGCTCGCGCGGCTGTCGGAGTCCGACTGCAACGGCCGCGGCGGGCACTTCGACTGCAGCTTCGGCCAGTGGTTCCTCGACCGCGTCGCACAGCTCGGCGTCGAGCACGACGCTCCCTCGCCGTTGCTGCTCGGCCGTCACCTGATCGCGCTCGGCGTCTCGCCCGGCCCGGCGATGGGCGAGATCCTGCGCGCGGTCTACGAAGAACAACTCGACGGCCGCGTGGTGTCGCTGGAGGCCGCCGAAGCCCTCGCGCGCGAGATGGTGTCGCGCAAGTAGCTTGTCGTTGCATCGGTCGCGCGGCTGACCGCCGCGCGCCATTTCATGGGCGCCTTGGGAAGGCGCCCCTACCTGCCAGATCCAGTACGTCGACTGCAAACGCGGCGGCATGACCACCGTCAGCGGCCGAACCGGTAATCACTCACGGAATACCTATTCGCAGTCGATGTCCTGTGTCCCGCCGGTAGGGGCACGTCCCGTCTCTCGCCTGCGCTCGGGACGCCCTGAGCATCGTCGAAGGGCGACGTGCCCATCAATCGGCGCCGGCCGATCAGGCCGGCGACCGCGTTAGCGCGACCGACTCACAACGCGACGGTGGGGGACGGCGACAGCAACGCGGCGAGGGCGTCGAGGGCGACGTTGCCGCCGCTCAGCACGGCGACGACGGGCCCTTCGTCGGCCCAGCGCGCGAGACGTGGCAGGGCGCCCGCCACCGACGCGGCGCCGCTCGGTTCGACCGCCAGCCGCGCCGACTCCCACAGCAGTCGCGCCGCCGCGATGATCTCCGCTTCGTCGACGGTGACGACCTCGTCGACGAACGCCTGCACGTGCGCGAAGTTCAAAGCGCCCGGTCGCACCGCGAGCAGTCCGTCGGCAACGCTCTTCACCGACGACAACGTGACCGGCGCACCCGCGGCCAGTGACGAGGACATCTTCGCCGCGCCGGCCGGCTCGACGCCGACGACGCGGATGGTCGGGTCGGTGAGCTTGATCGCCGCGGCGACGCCTGCGACGAGACCACCGCCGCCGACCGGGACGCACACCGTGCGCACGCCTGGCACCTGGTCGAGGAGTTCGAGGCCGGCAGTACCTTGCCCCTCGATGATCGGCAGGCTGTCGAACGGCGGCACGATGACGAACCCGCGCTCGGCCGCGAGTGCCTCGGCCCGCGCCTGACGATCCAGCGTCGTAGTGCCCGCGAAGACGACTTCTGCGCCCCAGCGCTGGGCACCGTCGACCTTCACGGCCGGCGCCGTCTCCGGCATCACGATGAGCGCCGGCACGCCGAAACGTTGCGCCGCGAACGCCACCGCCTGCCCGTGATTGCCCGACGAGTACGTGATGACGCCGCGCGCCCGCTCCTCGGGCGCAAGCGCGGCGATGAAGTTGTACGCCCCGCGGATCTTGAAGGCCCCGATCGGTTGCAGTTGCTCGCACTTCACGTAGAGTCGCGCGAGCGGCGCGAGATCGAGCACCGGCGTCCGACGGGCGACACCCTGGATGCGTCCGGCGGCGGCCATCAGACCTTCGAGCGTGGCCAGCATCACCGACCTCCCTTGCCGCTGCGCGGTTGCGCGAACTGATCACCCGCCTTGTACGCCGGCATGCGTGGCTGCGCGGCAATCCGCCATCCGAGCTCACCGGCCAACCGCACGTCCTCGACGGCTCCGGTCCAGTCCCACTCTGGTGAGCTCTGGTCCGAAGGCTGATGGTAGTGCGTCGCGTTGTACGCCTCGCTGAGCGCCCGCGCCTTCTCGGCCCGCGGCCCACGGAACCCACTCGGGTCGCCGAGCGTCAGCGAGAACGCCGGCACGCCGGCCTTGGCAAGCGGGAAGTGATCGGACCGGAAGAAGTAGCCGCGTTCCGGATGTGTGTCCTGACCCACCTGCCGCCCCTGCGCCTTCGCCACCTGCTGCACGAGACTCAGTGCGTCCGTGCGATCGGCGCCGAGCAACACGAACGACGCGTTGGAGCCGTACACGTTCATACTGTCGACGTTGATGTTGGCCGCGAGCTTGTCGACGGGAAACGGCGACCGCTGCGCGAAGTACTCCGATCCGAGCAGCCCGCGCTCCTCGGCCGTCGTTGCGAGGAACAGAACGGATCGGCCAGGCTTGGTACCGGCCGTCGAATAGAGCCGCGCGAGTTCCAGCAGCGCAGCGACGCCCGACGCGTTGTCACGCGCACCGTTCCAGATGCCGTCGGATCCATCGGTCGTCTCGCGACGGCCCATGTGGTCGTAGTGCGCCGAATAGATGATCGCCTCGTCTGTTCGCTGCCCCGCCCAGCGCGCGACGACGTTGGGCGACGTCTTGCGCGTGGTCTTCTGCTGCACGCGCAGCGACACCTTGACGCCGAGCGGCACCGCCGGCGCGCCGCGCGTGAGGGCGCGCGCCTGCAGCGCCTTGAGGTCGTGGCCGCCGAGCGCGACGAGCGCCGTCGACGCCTCTTCGGTCAGCCACGATTTGAGCTGCAGGACTCCGGCGCCGGGTGCTGCCGGCAGGAACACCTGTTCGCCGACGGTCGTGGACAGCACGACCCCGAAGGGGTACGTCGCCGAAGCCTCCGTGTGGACGAGGATCATCCCCGCGGCGCCCTGCCGCGCGGCTTCTTCGTACTTGTAGGTCCAGCGACCGTAGTACGTCAGCGCCTTGCCGTCGAAAAGGGTCGGCTCGTCGGCGGTGGCCGGCGGATCGTTGACCATCGCCATCACCACCTTGCCCTTCACGTCGACGCCGGCGTAGTCGTTCCACGTGAACTCCGGCGCGACGATGCCGTGGCCGACGAAGACCACGTCGGCGTCGAGCGACACGGATGGCGCCTCGACCGATGCCAGCAACGCAAGGTCCTTCCCCATCGTGAACGCGCGCTGTCCCTTGGGCCCCCGCGCCTGCAGCGACGTACCCGCCGCGTCGATGGCCGCCTCGACGATCGGCACCGGCTGGAAGTAGGTGCCGTCCCCGGCCGCCGGCTCGAGGCCGAGCAACGCGAACTGCGTGGCGATGTAGCGCGCCGCGAGGTCACCACCACGCGAGCCGGGAGCACGACCCTCGAACAGGTCGTCGGCGAGGAAGCGCGTGTGTGCGACGAGCCGATCGGCGCTCACCGACTGTAGCGGGAGCCCGGCCGACGCCCGCCGGGCGGGCGTCTGGGCGGTGGGGACGGTCGCGGCCGCCGTGAGCACGAGGGCGCCAGCGACGAGCCAGCCTCTGGTCGAGAAGGACGACATGGCGGCGATCTTACCGTCTGCGCCGACCCGGCTGGCGCGGCCGGTATACTGGCCGCGATGCGACTGCCGTTCGTCCCGCCGCTGCGTCACGCCATTCTCGTCAGCACCTGCTTACTCGCCGGGACGGCCATCGTCATGGCCCAGCCGCCCGAGCCGCCGGGCCCCTTCGTCATCGATCTGCGCGGTGCCTACAGCAGCGTCGGTCGCTCCGATGCGCTGGCGTCACCGCGTGGACTCACGTCGGGCGAACTGCCCAAGACCGTCAAGGGACTCGACGTCGGCGTCCACGGCTACCCGGTCCGGGGCAGAGTCACGCTGGGGGTCGGCGCGTCGCTGCTGATGATTGGCGGCACCCAGGCCGGTGGCACCGACGAGACCACCGGCGCGGCGCTGACGGAAGGCGAGTTCCGTGTCCGCGGCCTGATGCCACAGTTGTCGCTGAATTTCGGCTCGAGCCGAGGTTGGAGCTACCTCGGTGCCGGCCTCGGTCTCGCCCAGTTGAAGGTCGGACGAGCCGAATCGGACCTGTCGTACAGCCCGTCCGCACTGACGTTGAACATCGGCGGAGGTGCCCGCTGGTTCATCCGCGAGCACATGGCCTTCACGTTCGACGGCCGCTTCTACCGCATCGGCGGCAAGCCACTCGACGGCGACTACCTCGGTCACCCCGTCACGTCGATGTTCGTATTGAGCGCTGGTTTGAGCTTCAAGTAAGGCAGGGCAAGGCAGAGGGCCGCGTTGGGACAACGGGCCCTACCTCTTGTCCGGGCGTACCCCGCGCGACCGCTCTACTTCAAATGCTTCGCGAAGAACGCGAGCATCGTCGGCCACGCTTCCTGCGTCGCCTTGAGATTCGCACCGTCCTGCCCCGCCTGCGCGCGCAGGAAGCCGTGCCCGGCCCCGGTGTAGATGTGCGGCTCGTACACCTTCTTCAGCTTCGCCATCTCCGCCTTCGCGGGCTCGATCGTCGCGTTCACGCGCGCGTCGTTCTCGCCGTACAGGCCGAGCACGGGCGCCTTGATGGCAGCGAGCGTCGACGCGTCGGACGGTGACCCGCCGTAGTAGACGACCGCGGCGTTCAGACCCGCCTGCTTCGTCGCGTACATGAAGCTGGTCGATCCTCCCCAGCAGTACCCGACCGTCGCCGTCTTGCCGTTGGCGGCCGGCAGCTTCGTCGCGTACGCGCGCACCGCGTCCAGCTTGGTCACGACCTCTTCAGGCGTGAGTCCGCGCACACCCGCCACGACATCGTCGCGCGTCGCGTACGCCTCGGTGCCGCCACCGTTGGGGCCCTTGCCGGTCAGCAGATCCGGTGCGATGGCGATATAGCCATCCGCGGCGAGCTGATCAGCCACCGATCGAATCCAGTCGGAGAGCCCGAAGATCTCGTGGATGACGATGACCACGGGCGCCTTGTCCTTGCGCTCGGGGTACGACACCCACGAGCGCAGCTTGGCGCCGCCCGGCAGCGCGACGTCGGCGTATTCGCCATGCCGCGGCGACGCGTTCAGCCTCGCCTTGGCATCCTCTTCGGCCGGCGGTAAGTTGGCCGCGCCCTTGGCCTTGGCTGACGAGGCGGCCGGCGCCTGCGCTTCCATGGCGTGACCGGCGTGCGGGTCGGGAGCTGCAGCCGACGACGACGTGCGCGACGACGTCGCGACCTGGGCATGAGCCGGGGCCGCGGTGACGAGTGCCGCGACGACGATCGCGGCCGGGACGGACGTCTTCATGGAGTCGACTCCTTACGAATCGTGATGTTCCTGCTCGTGCCTGGCGGCCCGCCCGCGACGCAGTTCCTCGAACAGGCGCGGGATGTTGCCCGACACCGAACGCAGCGACGGCGTCCAGCCGAGCGCCCGGGCTCGGGGGCTGCGGATGCGCTGATCGAGGGCCAGCGCATCGGCATAGGCGCCGAGCTTGGTGCGCGCCTCGGGCAGGGGGACGGACCTGATGTCGGGCCGATGCGGCCGGTGATCCGCAATGGCATCGGCAATGTTGCGCACCTGTTCATCCGCTTCGTCGGTGGCGTGGAAGATGCCGTGGCCGGCGTCGCTGCCCAGCACCCGCACGTAGAGATCGGCCAGGTCACGGTCGTAGACCAGCGGCCAGTGGTTCTCCCCCGATCCGACGATGCGCATCAGGCCGTTCTCGGCGTCCTTGAGCATGTCGGCCACGATGCCGCGCGCGCCGCCGTAGACGATGCCCGGACGAATGACGGCGGTGCGGAGCGTCGCGGATGCGGCGTCGAGCACGAGACGCTCGTGCGCCGGCCGCCAGGCGACATGGTCGATCGGCGCGACCGGTGCGGTCTCGTCGGACGGATCGGGCGAGGCACCGATGACCCAGATGCCCGACGTGTACAGCAGGGCCGCCGGGCCGCGCTCACTGGCTTTGCGCGCGACCTCGATCAGCGTGTCGAGTGCGATGCGCTCGATCTCGACGCCCTTGGCCGTCTGCTCGAACGCCGCGTGGACGAAGGCATCGCAGCCGGAGGCCTGCTGCCGCCACGTGTTGGGATTGCCCAGCGTGCCGACCGCGGTGTCGATGCCACGATCGGCGAGTCGACGCGCCTTCTCCTGGTGCCGGACCAGGGCGACGACTTCGTGGGAGGCGCGCTGCAGCGCATCCACGACCACCGATCCGATGTAGCCGGTGGCTCCGGTTACGAACACTCGCATACGAGCTGTCGCTTTCCTGTGCCCTCACCCTCGTCGCAGCCACGGCTGCGTCGCGAGAGTGCGTCCGGCGCGCGTCGCGCCCGACATCCGCGGGCAGGGTCGACGCCGGCGCCACGAGCGCGGCAGCGCCGCACCGTCCCGTCCGGGGACGTCATTCTAGCCCGCTTCCCGGCGGGCCTCACCAGTGGTCGTGAAATCGACCTCGACCATGCGCCGTGACGGTCGCTGACGTCAGATTTCCCAGAGCCGGCGGCCGTCGTAGCACGTGATCATGCCGTCCGTGCTGACCTTCAGGACGGCGCCGAAGCGCCCGGCGGCCTGCGCGGCCGTGGTGCGGGCCCCTTCGGAGACCCAGGCATCGCCGCTGTCGCCGTGCGGATGCATGAGGATGGCGCCGGCTGCGATCAGGCGTCCCTGTGTGTCGACCACCGTCGCCCCGTCGAGGCTGGCCAGCGCCCGCAGCACGCTGTCGTCCACATCGTCGAGCGTCCGGCCGCGGAGCAGATAGTGCAGAGGACGGCGGGTGGTGTCGCTGTCGCCCCGCACGCGCGCCGTGTCGTCGAGGCGATCGACGGGCGCGACGAGCTCACCGGCCGACGCCGCGTCGCGCAGCACGACCAGCAGCGCACCCTGCCGGGCATCGGCCATGTCGAGCGCGCACTGGAACAGTTTCTCCGCGATCGGCCGCGACCCCACTGCCTGCAGCCAATGAACGTACTTGGCCTCGGTGTCGAGCAGATGCCATTCCGCATTGCGGAACGTGAAGACGTGCGCGCCCTCGGCAAACACCTTGATCTCGTGCGACGGGCTGAGCACGATGCAGCTGTCGCGCGTGCCCAGAGTAGCCGCCGCATGCTGCCGATAGGCTGAGGCGCAGGGCGACGTCACCGCCATCATCGGATGGTTCTCGCGAGCCCGATGGCTGATGTCGATGATGTCGAGCAGCAGCCCGTCCTCCCCGATGAGGAAGACGGTGTTGAGGCCATCGCAGAGGCGATAGAAGCTCTTGACCGCCGTCAGCGGCTGGCCGTACAGACGCGCCGCCTGGTGCCGCAGGTGCGGCACGTCGGTCCCGAGCGCGAGGACGCCCGACGAGATCGCGCGACTCTCGTAACTGGAGAGCGCCGCAACGCGCAGCACTTCGATGCAACTGGCGAGGCGATCGGCGCG
>DATJTM010000442.1:0-5774 GCA_035503395.1 Luteitalea sp. | reverse complement strand
TGCGCAGCTACGACACCAACACGAAGATGAACCCGCCGCTGCGGCCGCAGAGCGACGTCGATGCGCTGATCGCCGGGCTCGCCGATGGCAGCGTCGACGCGATCGCCACCGACCACGCGCCGCATCACGCCGACGAGAAGGCGCTGTCGTACGACCAGGCGCCCTTCGGCATCACCGGGCTCGAAACCGCGGTGTCGCTGACCTTCGATCGACTCGTGCACGCCGGTCACATCGATCTGGCGCGGATGGTCGAGCTGCTATCGGTCAATCCGGCCCGCATCCTCAAGGTGCCGGGCGGCAGCCTGCACGAAGGCGCGCCGGCCGACATCACGGTGCTGGCGCCGGAGCTGGCCGTCACCGTGCGCGCGGCCGATCACCGGTCGCTGTCGAAGAACATGCCCTTCGAGGGCTGGACCCTGCGCGGCGGTGTCGCCGCGACCGTGGTCGGGGGACGTCTCGTGTACCGTAATGCCGCCGTCGATGGACTCGCCGGCTGGCCCGCCGCCACCCTCCAGTGACGGACCAGAGGAACCAGTAACCATGACGCAACGCATCGAGGACGTCCGCAAGCGCGCCCAGCGCATCCTCCAGGACGCCAATGTCCTCCTCGAAGGTCATTTCGACTTCGGCAACGGCTACCACGGGCGGGTCTACCTGAACCCGCACATGCTCTTCTGCCATCCCTCGACGATCTGGCAGCTCGCCCAGGATCTCCTCGACGTGCTGCCGTACGAGACGGTCAGCCAGGTGCAGGCCGTCGTCGGCCCGGCAACTGGTGGCGCGCTGCTGGCGCACACGCTCGCCGGCCTGCTGGACGGCCGCCGCAACCTGGAGCATCCGCCGTGCGTCTTCGCGCCGATTGACTTCGATCAGGAAGAAGGCCTGCGCCTGCGCTCGACGTACCGCAGCGTCCTCGCCGGCAAGAAGGTGCTGCTGGCCGACGATGTGCGCAACACGGGCAAGACGCTGAGCCACTGCGCGGAACTGGTGGAGAAGGCCGGCGGCGAGGTGATCGCGACCTGCGAGATCTACGACCGCATGGCCAGCGTGGTCGCGCTCGAAGTGCCCAACGTGGCGCTCTACGAGTACAGCGCCCGCGACATCTACACGTCGACGACCTGCCCGCAGTGCGCCGCGGGAGTGCCGTTCACGTCGTTCTGACGGCGCGGCGCAGGGACCGCCCGCCGAGTCCGCTGATCTGCAGCCAGACGCGATGAGTCCCGCCCGCCGTTCGCCGCCGTCACGCCGGTTCCGTCCCGCCGAGATCGACGCGCTGCGCGTCGACCTCGATCGATTGCACGACCTCTACAACGTGCCGGATTCTGCCGCGGATCCGGTCCAGTTCGTGTGGCGCTACGACGACCCGCGCGACCGTGAAGTCGTCGCGGCAATCGCGTCGGGCCTGGCCTTCGGCCGTGTCTCGAGCGTGCTGGCGAGCATCGAACGTGTGCTTGCGCTGCTCGGCCCACATCCGGCGGCGTACATCGACGCCATGCAGGTGCGCGAGGCGCGCGAAGCGCTTGCGCCGGTCGTTCACCGCTGGACGCGCGGTGACGATCTCGTCGCCCTGCTCGTGATCCTGCGCGACCTGCGTGCGCGACACGGCTCGCTCGAGGGCTGCCTGATCGCGGGCGACGAGCCGCAGAGCCCGGACGTGGCGCCTGGCCTCGAGGCGTTCAGTGCCGCGGCATGCGCCGTCGACGTGCGCGAGGCCTACGGCGGCGCGAAGCGCGGCCGCCTGGGCGTGCAGTACTTCTTTCCCCGTCCCTCACTCGGCAGCGCGTGCAAGCGGATGAATCTGTTCGTGCGCTGGATGGCGCGCCGCGACGCGGTCGATCCCGGCGGCTGGACCGGCGTGTCGCGCTCGCGCCTGGTGATCCCGCTCGACACGCACACGATTCGCGTCGGCCGATGCCTGCGTCTGACGCGCTACACCAGCCCGGGCTGGCGGATGGCGGCCGACATCACCGCGACACTGCGACGCATCGACCCGGACGACCCGGTGCGCTACGACTTCTCGCTGTGCCATATGAGCATGATGGGCGCGTGCGGGTGGGGCCGGAAGGTCGGCAACACGCAGTGCCCGCTGAAGTCGTTCTGTCGTCCCGCGAAAGCGGAAAAGACGTAAGGGGCAGAGGACCGTCCGACAAGTCGGACGGCTACGAATCGAGGTTCGGCGCGCGACCGTTCGAAGGCCGACGCCTACGTCTTCCGTGTGGCCTTGTATTCGTCGAGATCCTCGAGGGACTTCGGCCAGTCCTCACGCAGCAGACGTGACAGCGCGCGGTCGGCGAGCAGCTTGCCGCCGGTCTGGCACGTCGGGCAGTAGTTGGCCTCGTTGGCGGCGTACACCAGCCGCTGGATGGGCGTGCCGCAGCGCGGACACGGCTGGCCGTATCGGCCGTGCGTCGCCATGCCGTCGACGAACGCCGTGACCTTCTCCGGGAACATCGTCTTCGCCTGCGCGAGGAACCGATCGATCCAGTGATGCAGCGTCGCCTGCGTGGCCGCATACAACCGCGAGATCTCCTCATCGTCGAGCTGATGCGTCTGTCGCATCGGCGACAGCTGCGCTGCGTGCAGGATCTCGTCCGAGTAGGCGTTGCCGATGCCGCTGAACAGGCGCGGATCGGTGAGCGATCGCTTCAACGTGTGCCGTTCCCGGGTCAACACCGCCGCGAAGCGGTCGCGCGACGCGGCAAGCACATCGATGCCGCCGGGGTCCATCGCCTGCAGTGCTGTCAGGCCGCGGACAGCGTGCAGTGACGCGCGCCGCTTCGAGCCTGCCTCGGTGAGGACCAGCGCGCCAGCTTCGAAGTCGAACGACGCGAGACCGACCTTGCCCGGCACCTTGGCACCGGCCTTCTTCCAGTGCAGGCGCCCGGCAATCATCAGGTGCAGCACGAGGAAATATTCGTCGGGGAACACGAAGACCAGGCGCTTGCCGATCAGTCGCACGTCCTCGAGCACGCGGCCCTCGAAGGCGTCGAGCGGCGGATCCACGGAACGCAGCAGGAACGGATTGCCGATGCGCACCCGCTCGAGCGGATGGCCGACGACGCGCATCCGGATGGCGTGGACGTAGGCGGTGAGGTCGGGCAGTTCCGGCACGTGGTTCCTCGCGATGTCGCGGTGGCGCGAAACGCTAGACGGGAGCCTGGAGCAGCGCCTCGTATACGTCGACGGTGTCGGACACCATCCGGGCGACGCTGAACCGATGGTGGACGCGCTCGTAACCGGCGGCGCCGAGCATGCGAGCGCGCTCTTCGTCGCGCAGCAGGGTGATGAGGGCGTCGGCCAGCGAATCGGCGTCGCGCGGCGGCACCAGCAGCCCGGTTTCGTCGTGCACGACGACCTCCGGGATCCCGCCGGTGTCGGTCGCGACGATCGGCCGCGCGCACGCCATCGCATCGAGCAGCGACGTCCCGAGTCCCTCGAGCACGGAGCTCATCACGAAGATGTCGGCGGTCTTCATCAGCGAGAGCACGTCGGTCCGGAAGCCTGGAAGGAAGACGTGCTTCTCGAGGCCGAGGTCGTGCACCTGCGTGTTCAGCGACTCGTACAACTCGCCCTGACCGAGAATCACGAGGCGGGCGTCGGGCACTACACGGACGACGTCGGCGAAGGCGTCGATCAGGTACCGCTGTCCCTTGTGCGGCACCAGGGCAGCCACGTTCAGCACGACAGGCGCGCCGCGCGGCAGCCAGAACGTCTCGTGCAGCGAGACCGGCGGTGCCTCGGCGACATGCTCGAGGTCGACGCCCTCGTGGACGGTGACGACGCGATCGCGCGCGATGCCGTCACGCGCCAGAATCGCCGCGATGGCCGACGAGGCGCAGATGAAGCGGTCGACCTGCCGGTACTTCGCGCGTGACAGCGCGTTACCCGCCAGTCGGAAATCGACGCGCCGCGAGGCGACGAGGCGTGGCGGTGGCCACGGCATCCGGAAGCCGAGCGCGAGAGCCGCGAGCGCAACGCCGTGCGGATCGTGCGCGTGCAGGATGTCCGGCGTCCGCTCGCGAATCAGCCGCGCCAGCTTCCAGGCGGCGTGGAAGTCGATCTCGAAGCGTGGCGCCAGCGGGACGAGATCGTCGCCGGCCGGCGCCCGACGCAGCAGCTCACCCTCCGGATGCGCGACCAGCATCGTCGGATGGCCCAGGGCGCGCAGACCTTTCACGGTGAGCAGCGCCTGGTTCTGGCCGCCGCGCCACGTGCGGGCGGTGTCGATGTGCAGGGAGCGGATGGGCATGACGTCGGCAAGCTAACTGGCGCGCTGCCGCTCCCACAGCTTGACGTACTTCAGGAGCACGTAGACCGCGCCCATCAGTGACACGACCAGGCCGGGCACACCGTCGCGCACGCCGCCGCGCGCGACGTAGTTGCGCAGGAAGGCAGCCGGTGGGTGCACCAGCACGTGCCATACCCGGGCACGTCTCGCGGCGCTGTCCATCCGGGCGGCCGCGAGTGTCGTGTAGTGGTTCAGGCGCGTGAGGTGCTCGCTGACGTCGGCATAGGGTCGATGCTCGATCTCGCCACTCAGGTCGGCAGTCGTGCCGTCGACAACGAGAGCTTCGTGCACGGGGCGATCGTCCCAGCGGGCACGTCGACGGTCGTACAGGCGCACCGACCAATCCGGATACCAGTCGGTGGAGCGAATCCAGCGCCCGAGATACCACGTGACGCGTGGCATCCGATACGCCGCGTGGGACGTGTCTGTGACCGCTGCAATCTCGTCGCGCAGCGTGTCGGTGATCGCCTCGTCGGCGTCGAGCGACAGGATCCAGTCGTGCGTCGCCAGCGACGCGGCATGGTTCTTCTGGGCCCCGTAGCCCGCCCACGGGTGCGTCTCGACCCGAGTCGCCAGCGGTTGCGCCCGCACCACGGTGTCATCGTCACTGCCGCAGTCGACGACGATCCGCTCGTCGGCCCAGGCCACGGACTGCAACGCCCGCTCGACGTGCGCCGCGGCATTCTTCGTGATGATCGTCACCGACACCGGCGGCACGGTCACAGCATAGACAAAGTCAGACGGCAGAAGTCAAAGGCAAGAGTCAGGACCGTCGGCCGGATGCCGGATGCCGGATGCCGGGTGCCGGGTGCCGGGTACGGGGTACCGGGTTCGGGCAGGGAATGCGACGGACTTCGTGGAGAAGGCGGCGGCCTCCGACATTCCCGCATTCCGCATGTCCGCATTGCCGAATACGAGAAGAGGCCGGGCGACTCTCGTCGCGCCGGCCCCTGTGCATCGGACTTCGAACTTCTTGAACTTTTCGAGCTTTCAACGTTCGCCCCTGCGGGCGTCGAACTAGCGCTGCTGGTTCTGGCCCTGGCCGCCACCGCCGACCTGCTGGCCACCACTGCCCTGGGTGCTCGTGTTGTTGCCACCCGTGCCGGTGGTGCCGCTGCCGACCACCGAGATGCCGGAGCCGCCCGAGATCGACGCTTCCTGCGACGCTTCGAAATCGACGCGCGACTTCTCGAAGTCGAGGATGGCGCTCTGCTCGTTGTTGCGGGCAGCGGCGAGGTCGCGCTGCGCCTGCAGGACGTTGAACGTCGTCGACAGGCCGACGCCGAACTTCTTCTGCTCCGCCTCGAGGCGACGCTCGGCCAGCGTGCGGGCGGCGCGGGTCGTGGCCACGCGGCGCAGGTTGGTGTTCACCTGCCGCGCCAGGTCGCGCACCTGCTGGATGACCTGCCGCTCCAGATCCCGGAGCTGCAGCTGCGACTGTTCGTTCTGGAGACGCGCGCGTTCGAGGTTGACGCGGGTCGGATTG
>DATJTM010000441.1:0-2953 GCA_035503395.1 Luteitalea sp. | reverse complement strand
CAGAGTCACCGACGACCTGCCCAAGGCGATCGCGGCCATCAAGGACGCCGGATCCCAGGTGGCGATGCTGACCACCGAGCTGACACAGCCGACCGATCCGACGGCGCCGGCCGTGATGGCGGCCGCCGCTGCCGTCGGCGTGCGACACCTCAAGGCCGGCTACTACCGGTACGCGTTCGCTGACGTGACGCGCGAGCTGGCGACGGCAACCGCCAGCTTCCAGGCGTTGGTCGGCATGGCGGCCAAGGCTGGGGTCGTGCTCGCATACCACAATCATTCCGGCTACATCGGCGCGCCGGTGTGGGACACCTTGCAGATGATCGAGGGCGTGCCGGCCGCGGCCACCGGCGTGTACTTCGACGTGCGCCATGCCACCGTCGAAGGCGGCGAGGCCGGCTGGCGCGTGGCGTTCCAGCGCTCGGTCCCGCACCTGCGCATGCTGGCGATGAAGGACTTCTACTGGGACAAGGGCCGTGACGGCCGCTGGCGGGTCGTCGATTGCCCGCTCGGCGAGGGCATGGTCGACTGGAAGACGTATCTCGCCGGGGTGCGCGCCGCGAAGTTCGCAGGCCCGATCTCGCTGCACGTCGAGTACGACACGGGCGGCAACACGGCAGCCGAGAAGCAGGAACGGATGATCGCCGCCGCCGTGCGCGATCGCACGCGATTGGCGGCGCTGATGGCCGAGAGTGCGGCGGCGGCCGGCGGTGGGCCCGGCCGCTGATCCACCCCGCCTGGAGGCGTCGGTGGGCGAAGGGTCAGCGCTTCTTCTTGGTCGTCTTGGAACCGGCGTCGTCGAACTTGCCGGCCCAGCGGGCGACGCGCGCGATGGCGGCGCCGTTGAGGCGATAACGGCGCTGACGGCCTTCCTTGCGGACGGCAACCAGGCGTGCCTCGAGCAGCAGTCGCAGGTGCTGGGAGATGGCCGGCCTGCTCATGTCGAACGGCTCGGCGAGTTCGTTGACGGTGCGATCGCCAGTCCGGAGCAGGTCGAGCAGGGCCCGACGCGTCGGATCAGCAATCGCGCGGAAGACGTCGGTCTGGGCTTGCGCGGTCACCCTGACACAGTACGGAAGCCGGCGACGAAATGTCAACGCATGCCTTCCTATTCGCCCGTCCAGCCCCGCTAACCTAAGTCAGCCTAAACAGTTCACTCGATTGGCCGGGCGACGAGCCCGGCCCGCGCCGGCCCGGTGTCGACGCGTCGATCCCCCGTCGAACACAGCCACGCCGTCGGCTGTTTGGTGGCATCCTGAACGCATGCGCAACAACCGCGTGCGTGGCGTGCGCGGCGTGCCGGGTCGGCTGGTGTGGCTGGTGATCGTCGGCGCCATGTCTGCGTCGGCTGCCGCTGCGCAACCGCGTCCGTCCGCCACCAGGACGGCGCCGGAGATCGCCAGCGATCGGCCTGGCTTCAACGCACCGGCCGCGGTCGTGCCGCGAGGTGCGGTGCACCTCGAGCTCGGGTGGGCGCATTCGGGTGGCGACGACGAGCACAGCGACGCGCCAGAGCCGCTGCTGCGACTTGGCGTCCATCGCCGGCTCGAAGTCCAGGTCGGCGGTCTGGGGTTCGAGACGTGGTGCACGACGGGCTGCGCGTGGGTCGCAAGCGATCTCACGGTCGGGGCGCGTCACGTGCTGCCCGTGGAGCCGCTCGGCACGACGCTCGCGATCACCGGCGCCGTGCTCCTGCCGATCGGTCATCATGCGGTGACGGCTGGTCATGCCGAACCGACCACGATTCTGCACGCCGACCGCGACGTCGGTGGCGGCTTCAATCTTTCCTACAACTACGTGTGGACGCGCGAACACGGCGAGGACGACCGGGGCCACGCGCGACACGGGCACGGGTTCTCCGTCGAGCGTGAGAGCGGCGCGTGGACGCCGTACGTCGGCTTCGCCCGCCGGCCGATGCGGGACGACGATGGCGTGCCGTGGGTGGGGCAGGTGGGAACCACCTGGCGGCTGGCGGCGGACGTGCAACTGGACGTCACCGTCGACATCGGGCTGACCCGCGCCGAGCCGTCCTGGGGCGTGTCGGGCGGCGTCGTCGTGCGTCGACGGCCGGTTGACCGGATCGGTCGAGCGCAGTAAACTACCGTTTCGTCGCAGCGGTCCCGTTGCGGCACTGTGGCGCTCCGGCGCCGCGCTCCAGAGTTCCTCAGTAGCTCAATGGCAGAGCATCCGGCTGTTAACCGGAGGGTTGTAGGTTCGAATCCTACCTGAGGAGCCAACTTCCTTCCCACAAGTCGATCAAAACGAGTCACTTACGGGCGACGCCTGTCCGAAGCTCGCGCAGCCGTTTACGCGTCCAGAACACGTTTACCCGGCTTTACCCGGATTCGCGTCCGCCTCGCTCGGCCATGAAGGCTGGCCAGGACGCCACGAAGGCGCGCCGGCCCATGCGCCGGGCTGGGCGCTGGCCTGTTTGTGGCCCGGTGATGGGCGCTGGTGGCCGGGGCGGTTCCTAGGCTAGGAGACCGCCCGAGGCAGCCCGTCGCGTTGCCTCTTGACAGATGAGGTGGCACCCGAAAAGAGTATTCGTCCGACACCCAGCACAAGTGAGGACGACCTCTTGCTCGTTTACGCGAATCACCTGACTCTCAAGGGCGCAGGCGCCGAGCCGGCCGTCATGAAGGCGCTCGGAGCATGGCTGAAGGAGCAGCTCGGATTCGGCCTGCACCCGGACCAATTGTGTCGCGACGGTGAGTATCGCGGTCAGGGTGGCAGGCGAGCGTCACTTCGAATCCATAGCTGCTATGACGGTGAGCCCGCTCTCTGCTCTTGGGCTCTACGGCACGCTGATGCTGTCTACGGACGGCAGTGGATCGTCGAGGTCGCACGCGAAGGTGGGAAGGAGGCCTTGAGGCGTCTTGTGTCGTCAAGACCGATGAACTCAGCACGCTGGTTGCGAGTCCTGTTGCCGCCTCCCAGCCTCGCTTCATCCGATACA
>DATJTM010000440.1:0-5800 GCA_035503395.1 Luteitalea sp. | reverse complement strand
CGCGTTCGGCTTCTCGATCTGAGAGCCCGGACGGAGCGCCCGACATCGTCAGCGCAGAACGGCGGCTCAACACCGGTCGGTCTTAGGCACCCGGACGGAGAGCACGTGATCGGTGCGAGTCACGCTCGGGCATCGAACACGTCGTTGGGTGTGATCCATTCGTGGCCCCTTCGTGCGCGGCGCGGGTGCACCGGGAGCCCATCGGCTGTTGTTCTGTTTCGTGGTGACAGTGACCCGAAACAGACGCCAAGGTCTCCGGGTAGGGCGGGCGGATCTGACCGCTGCTCATCGAGTCCTCTCCATCCACGAGGCAAGACGCCATAGTGCGCCCACCGCCCCCGTCGTCCAGGGGAATCGTCGAGTAGAAGGGGAACCCCGATGGCCAGGAAGGCACCGAAGAAGAAGGCAGCGAAGAAGAAGGCCGTGAAGAAGGCAGTAAAGGGGGCCATGAAGAAGGCCGCGACCAAGCCGGCAGCCCGGCGCCCCCGCGTCACGCGCCAGCCGGGGTTCGACGCGCTGGTGTCCGAACTGGCGAGTCTCCGACGCGCGGTCGAGCGCTTGACGGCGACGCTCGGCGCCGCCCGGGGGATCGATGCCCGGCTGGACGACGCCACCATCACGGCAGGCCGCCGGGCGGCGGCCCGGGCAGCCGGCCCGAGCGTTGCGGACCGCTTCCCGTTCGGCGTCTGGCAGAGCAACGACGCGGCCCAGCGCTGGCGGCTGGACTTCAACGACAACGGGTGCGAGTGGACCGAGCGTGCCCCGAGTGGGGCCACGCTGGTGCGCCGCGTCGAGCTCCATCGTGTCGGGACGTCGTGGCGCATCCAGCGACCGAACGACCGCGAGGTCCTGCGCTTCCTCGGCGCGAGTCCAGGCGTCGCGGACGCGATCGTGGCGGCAAACCCCCAACCGTCGTTCATCGACCTCGACATCCTGGCCGACCAGATCGCGGGCGAGTGGAACGGGGTGCGGTGGACCCTCGACGCACAGGGGAACCTGGGGTCGATCGAGCAGCCGGGCAGCAACCCGTCGACCATCAAGCAGTACGCGCTCGTGCGACAGGGCGACGACGCGCAGTGGTTCACGGTGGCCAAGGGCCAGTTGACCTTCGACCAGGAAGGCCATGAGGGCACGATCTTCCACAGCCGATGGCTCCACTGGCCGGGCGGCGCATCCGGGGTGACGCTCGGTCGTGGATACGACATGGGTCAGCGGACAGCCGCCTCAGTCCGCGCCGAGCTCGTCGCGGCTGGCGTGGCCCAGGCAGCCGCGGCCGTCTTCGCCGGAGGGGCGGGCCTGACTGGCGCCGCCGCCTCCGACTTCGTGTCGCAGAAGCGGAAGGTCTGTGGAAACCTGACGCCTGGCCAGCAGCAGCGTCTGTTCGCCGCGGTCTACCAGGAGCTCGAGGACGATACGAAGCGCATCTGCAACAAGGCCGACGTGGTCCAGAAGTTCGGCGCCGTCGACTTCGCCACACTCGATGCGCGCATCTGGACGGTGGTGGTCGACTTGCGGTTCCGCGGGGACTACACGCCACAAGCGCGGAACGTGATCCAGAAGGCCGTCGTCAGGAACGACCTCGCGGCGTTCAGGACCGCAATAGCCGACCGCTCGAAGTGGCCGAACGTGCCCCCCGTCCGCTTCGGCGCCCGCGTCGCCGCTCTCGGCTAGTCGTGCCGTGTCCGTGTCGGCGGTGCGCGGCGTTCTTCTGACTGTGGGCGCCTCGGGACTCGCGGCGGCAGGTCGATGGCGATGACCGATGCCAACCACATCGTTTAAGAGCGGTCGGTCACAACGGAGGGACAGCCTATGGCAACGAACGACAAGCGCTACTGCATCGAGATCACCACGAAGAAGACGGTGGACGGCAACACCAAGGCCGCACTGCTGAAGGCAGCGGCCTGGCCGGAGGGATCCACGATCAAGGTGGCCTTCATGGACGGGAAGCCGGGGTTGCAGAAGAAGGTGCGCGAGTGCGCCAAGCGGTGGACGGCCGCGGGCCTGGCCAACCTGACCCTCGACTTCGTCACCGACCCGAACAAGGCCGATATCCGCATCGCCTTCAAGAGCGGCGATGGGTCGTGGTCATACGTCGGTACCGATTGTCTCGGCATTCCGAAGACGGAACCGACGATGAACTACGGGTGGCTCACCGAGACGTCGCCGCAGACCGAGATCGATGAGGTGGTGCTGCACGAGTTCGGGCATGCGCTCGGCCTCATTCACGAGCACCAGAACCCCCTGGGCGGCATCAAGTGGAACAAGGCCGCCGTCACGGCCGACCTCAGCGGACCGCCCAACAACTGGGACCCGGCGACCATCGAGCACAACATCTTCAAGAAGTACGAGCCGGGCGCCGTCGAAGCCACAAAGGTCGACAAGAAGTCGATCATGATGTACCCGATACCGGCCGCCTGGACGCTCGATGGATTCTCCGCCGGCTTCAACACCGGACTCTCCGACGACGACAAGGCGCTGATCGCGAAGGTCTATCCCTGAGTCGCGCCCTTCCGGCGCTGATGCCCTGTGGGAACCATGGCAGCTGACGATTTCGCCATCGTGGTCGGCATTGCGACCTATCCTGACTTCGGCGAGTCGCCCGGCGATGCGCGTAACCTGCTGGCACCCGACGACGACGCCGCGGACGTCGTCGCCTGGCTGAAGGATGCCAACGGTGGCGCGGTGCCGGACGATCATGTGCGGGTCGTGCGTTCGAGCCTGGTGCCGCCGGGCACCAGCGGCTCCCCCTGGCCGTCCAAGGACGGCGTATTGCAGGAGTTCGATCGCCTCGAACAGTTGTCGCAGGTCAGCTCGTCGGCCGGGTCGGGCGCGCGCGTCGGACGCCGCCTCTACGTCTACGCGGGGGGCCACGGCTTTGCGCGAAAACGCAAGGAGGGCGCCCTGTTTGCCGCCGACGCCACGCGGATCCGTCGTCACCACGTGTTCACGAGCGCCTGGCTGGAGTGGTTCGCCAACGCGGGCTACTTCGACGAGGCGGTGCTGTGGATGGATACCTGCATGTGGCCCGACTCCACGACGATCCTAGAGCCCGTGGGCTACCGGCCGCTCGTCGCTAGGCAGACGGCACGCATGTTCAGCGCCTACGCGGCACGGTTCCCCCTGCAGGCGGTCGAGCGCCGCATCGATGGCGGCCCGGTCCGCGCGGTGTTCACGCATGCCCTCCTCGAAGGGTTGCGCGGCGGCGCGGCCGATCCGATGACGCACGAGGTCACGAGTGCGCGCCTGCGCGACTACCTGACCAACCACATGCGCGATCATCTCCCGACCGAAGACCTCGAGAACCCGCTGATTTCGAAGGAGCCCGACTTCGGCTTCGACGATGACATCGTGTTCTGCACCTTGCCGGTGCTCAAGGCGACGCGCGTCACCTTGCTGGGATTCCCTGGCGCCTCCGAGGGACGATCGCTGTCGATCGTCGGCGGCTCTCCACCTGCCGAGGTGGCGACCGCGACCGTGCAGGCGCAGAAGGCCAGCGTGACGCTCGCGCCCGGGCTCTACTTCCTGCAGATGGCCAATCCCCTCTTTGCCAAGGGATTCCAGGTACCGGGAGGCGACCATGCCACAGTCGATCTCACGGCCTGAGCAGGCGACGACGGTCACGCTGCGCGTCGAGGCGCCGAGTCCGAGTGCGGAGATCTTCGTCATCGATCACCAGCTGCAGCTGGTCGACCGCGGCGCCGGCACGCTCGTGACGCAGCTTGCGCCGGGCATCTACAAGATCAAGGTGCAGACCGGCCGGGACACGCAGGAGCGGACGGTCCTGCTGACCGAGGACCACTCGGTGACGTGGGAACGACAGCCGATCGACTCGGCGGCGCCCTTGATCAGTTCCGCGACCACGCACGAGTACCACCAGGCGGGCGCATCGGCGCGCGCGGGCACGGTCGACGTGTCGCGCGGTACGGGCGGACGGCTGTTCGTCATGGTCCGGAGCTGGTCGTCAAACGACCCATCGCGTGTCATCGGTCGATCGCGCCACCCGGCTGCCGGGCTCCGCGTGTCGCCTCTGGATGGCGCATGGAGCCAAGAACTCGGCGATGTCGCCGTGCACGATGCCGATCGAGAAGCCTGGTGCGCGATCAACATGGCCCTCGATCCCGGCTCCTACGTGCTGCAGCGGCCTCACGCGTCCGGCACGCTCCTGGAGCAGGCGGTGACGGTGTCGCGCAACTGGCAGACGCAGGTGTTCCTGCTCGACCGCGTGATGCCGGCACACGCCGCCGAACCGTCGGGTCCGCCGATGCCGGATGCCGAGATCTTCGGCGCCGCAATCCTGATGGGCCGCAACGACTTCGACCCTGGCGACTACCAGATGGAGCTGACAGAAGCCGCACGGCTCGCACTTGCCGACGATCGGCCGGTGCTGAATCGGCAGCTCGACGAGATGCTCCGTGGAAAGTTCGACAACCCGATGCTCGGCATCATGGGCGCGCACCTGTTGCTGCTCGCGCGCGAAGCCGACCAGGCCCGCGAGTCGGACCAGGAGCGGCGCCAGCAGTTCCAACCCAGTCGCAGGCAGGTGCCCCGAGCGCAGCACCCGTGGAATCAGTCGCTGTTCGACACCGTCATTCGCCACCTGCAGGATCTGGTCGGCGACGATCACCCGGACGTGCAGGCCCTGTCGCTGCGTGCGAGTGCCCCCGCACTTCGGGCGACGCGGGTCACGACGCCGCCGATGCTGCACCGCAGCTGGTCGTTGCTGGTGGCGGCGAGCAACGAGCAGCCCGAGCTGGTGCCGCTGGATCTCTGGCGGCGCACGGCCATGCGCACGGCCGCGACGCCCTTCCTCTGCTGGATGTCGTCAACCCAGGACCCGTCCATCGAGGACGACTTCGTGAAGGATCTCCGGGCGCAGATCGCCGCGCCGGTGCGCGTGCTCGAGTCGGCGCGCCCGCGAGTTGCACGGCGCCCCGCCGCCGCGCGGGGCGCGGCACCGCAGCGGGACACCGCGGAGCTGTCGGCGGCGCTGGGCATCCCGCGGGCGGCAGTGGAATGGCTGGTCAAGGGGTCATAGCCCTTCGTCTACAGCTCGGCCCAGTGGGCGTCGTGTTCCAGCGCTGGCGGCGGGTCGCCGCCGATGAGACCACGCCGACGGTGTCGAGTTTTGGCGCCGTCCCGGTCGCGTCGCTTGCCGACGGTCACGGCGCAATCGCGCTCCGCGACGACGAAAGCGTGTGGATCGGCTTCGACGCGGCCGATGGGCACGTGTGTGTCGCGCGGGTCCTCGCGCTTGGAACGGAGCTGGTCGACGCCGTCACCGGCGAGGCACCAACCGAGGGGCTCGACCCGCGCGCGCAGAACTACATTGTGCTTCCCCCTCAATACGCGCTCACCGGTCGAACGGTGTCCCCTCGTTGTGCACGGCAGTTCGTCAGGGGGGCCGAGGGTCCTCACCACGAGGCGATCACCGAGCTCCACGTGACGGTCTACCGGTCCATCGCGGAGCCGACGGTGCGCGACGACGAGCGAACGTACGCACGCGGCCGGGGAGCGACGCGGCCTGGCCGCGCAGACGTGCCGACCTGCGGGGTCCCTGGCCATGTCCCCCAGGTGATCCAGGAAGACGCTGGCGTCCACACGTGGGACACCACTCGCGCGTGGCAGGCACGGATCGAAGTACTCGCCGGAGACGAGTATCGGCGGAGGACCGGGCAGGCCCCGCTGCCGCCGGCGGCCCCTGACGCGTCATACGGCGGCTGGCGGCTGCCCTGAACGGTGGGACCTGGAAGCGACTGACATGTCTTGGGCGAGCCAGCGCTGGCCGGCTCGCCCCGAGTGT
>DATJTM010000439.1:0-4561 GCA_035503395.1 Luteitalea sp. | reverse complement strand
GGCTGCGGCGCCGGTCGAGCGCCTTGCGCCACGCGATCGTCAGCAGCCACGTGCGGACGGACGACTGGCCGCGGAACTCGTCGAGGTGCCGCCATGCCGCCACCCAGGCCTCCTGCGCGGCGTCGGCGGCGTCATCGGCCGTGGTGAGCGCCGCATGCGCCGTCCGGAACACGGCCGCATGGTGACGATGAACGAGCTCGGCCCAGGCGTCCGACACGCCGTCGCGGGCCCGTCCCACGAGCTCCTCGTCGGTCACCGAGCCTGTAGACTGACCGCGAGGCGCCGAGGTTGGGAAAGTTGAACGCGACATGACACCAGACGAGCTGCTGCACCGAATCCGCGAACGCGTCACGCACCCCTCGACGGTCAAGGACCTGATGCGCGTCCTGAAGCTCCCGAAGGCCGAAGCGCCGGGCATCCGGCGGGCCCTCAAGACACTCGTCGACCGTGGTGCGCTGATTGAAACACGCGGCCGCCATTTCGGGGTGCCCGAGCTGATGGACCTGGCCCCGGGGCGGATCACGGTGCACCCCAACGGCTTCGGCTTCGTCAAGCTGGATACGCCGATCGACGAGGTGAGCGGCGACATCTACGTGGCCGGCCACAACCTGCACGACGCCATGCATGGCGATCGCGTGCTGGTGCGCGTCGAGCGGCATGGGCGTGACGGCCGGGCCGAGGGGCGCATCGTCCGCATCCTGGAGCGCGGCGCCGCCACCACGGTCGGTCGCTACGATCGCGAGGAGCACGGCCTGCAGTACGTCACGCCGTTCGACAAGCGCCTGCTGATGGACGTCCAGATCCCGTCCGGTGACGAGCTGGGCGCCACCCCGGGCCAGATGGTCGTCATCGAGGTGACCCGCTGGCCGACCGGCGGCCGCAACGCCCTCGGCCGCATCGTCGAGATCATCGGCGACCTGGAGACACCTGGGGTCGACACCCAGATCATCATCCGGAAGCACGGCATCCCCGACCGGCACTCGGACGAGAGCGTGGCCGAGGCGCAGCGTCTGGGCATCGAGATCGACCCGAAGGACATCGAGGGACGCACCGATTTCCGAGACGATGTCGTCGTCACCATCGATGGCGCCCTCGCCCGCGACTTCGACGATGCGGTGTCGGTCGAGCGGCTGGCAAACGGCAACTACCTGCTGAAGGTGCACATCGCCGACGTCGCGCACTACGTGCACGAGGGGAGTGCGCTGGATCGCGAAGCGGCCGAGCGGGCGACATCGGTGTACTTCCCGGAGCGTGCGGTCCACATGTTCCCGGAGGAACTCGCGACGGGGCTGTGCAGCCTGCGGCCGCACGTCGACCGGCTGGTGCAGTCGTGCGTGATGGAGATCGATGCGCGTGGCAGGGTGGTCGACGCGTCCCTGCACGACGGCGTGATCATCAGCAAGTCGCGCATGACCTACGACGAGGTGCACGCCATCCTCGGCGGGGATGCCGAGCAGCGGCAGAAGTACGACGCGCTGGTGCCGCACTTCGAGAAGATGCGGGAGTTGTTCGTCATCCTGAACCAGCGCCGGCACAGTCGCGGGTCGATCGACTTCGACCTGCCCGAAGCCAACATCGTGCTGGACGAGGAGGGGCAGATCGAGAACATCCTCGTGGCCGAGCGCAACGTCGCGCACCGGATCATCGAAGAGTTCATGCTGGTGGCCAACGAAACGGTGGCGGCCTTCCTCGAGGCCAACGACGTGCCGACCGTCTACCGCGTCCACGAGGCGCCCGACCTGATGAAGGTCGAGCAGTTCGAGGAATTCATCACCACCCTCGGCTACACGCTGGCGGCGCCGATGGGTACGGTCAAGCCACGGCATTTCCAGAAGCTGGTCGAGAAGCTGCGCGGCAAGCCCGAGGAGCGGCCGATTGCGTCGCTGATGCTGCGCACGATGCAGAAGGCGCGCTACGACACCGCGTGCCTCGGCCACTTCGGGCTCGCGGCCGACGCGTACACGCACTTCACGTCACCGATTCGCCGGTATCCGGATCTGCTCGTGCATCGGACACTGCGCGAGTACCGTCACGGCAAGCTGACCGACGTGCTCTACGAGGAGCGCGTCGAGGAGTTGCCGGAGACGGCCCGACACACGTCGGAGATGGAGCGACGCGCCGACGAGGCCGAGAACGAGCTGGTCGCGTGGAAGAAGGTGCGCTTCATGGCCGACAAGGTCGGCGAGGAGTACGACGGCTTCATCACCGGCGTCGCGCCGTTCGGCCTGTTCATCCAGCTGGTCGAGCACTACGTCGAGGGGCTCGTCCACATTTCCAGCCTGGCCGACGACTACTACCGTTATCTCGAACGCGTCCACCAGCTGCGCGGCGAGAACACGCACCGCGTGTTTCGGCTCGGCGACCCGATTCGCGTCCAGGTCGTACGCGTCGATCAGGACCGGCGGCAGGTGGACCTCGGGGTCGTCGAAGTGCTGGAGCGCATCCGCCAGTCCGAGCGCAATCGCGGTGCACGCAGCAGCAAGGCGACGCCGAAAGGGGAGCGACGCCCGAGCAAGGGCCGCCCCGGCAAGCGCGAACGCGCGATCAAGAAGGCCGTGAAGGGCCGCAAGAGCTGACGTGCACCTGACGATTGCGACGGCCGGGCACATCGACCACGGCAAGAGCGCACTCGTGCAGGCGCTCACCGGCACGCATCCGGACAGGCTCAAGGAAGAGCAGGCGCGCGGCATCAGCATCGAGTTGGGTTTCGCACACACGCAGTTCGACGGCGTGGTGCTGTCGTTCATCGACGTGCCTGGTCACGAGCGTTTCGTGCGGACGATGCTGGCTGGCATCGGTGGCATCGATGCCGTGCTCTTCGTGGTGGCCGCCGACGAATCGGTGATGCCGCAGACGCGTGAGCATCTCGACATCTGTGCGCTGCTCGGTGTGCCGCGCGGCGTGATCGCCCTCACCAAGTGTGACGTCGCCGACGAGACGATCCAGGCGATTGCCGAAGACGACGTGCGCACACTCGTGGCGCCGACGTTCCTGAGCGACGCGCCGATCGTGCGCGTCTCGGCCCGCACCGGCCTCGGGCTGGAGCCCCTTCGGGCAGCGCTACGTACGGCTGCCGGACAGCGCACCACGCGCGACGCCGGCGGCGGTACGCGGCTCCCCATCGATCGCGTGTTCTCCGTGAAGGGCTTCGGCACGGTTGTCACTGGCACCCTCTGGAGCGGCACGCTGCGAGCCGACGAGCCACTGACGTTGCTGCGCGCAGACGGGCAGCCGGCGCAGGTACGCGCGCGCGGCCTGCAGGTGCACGGCACTGCCGCCGATCGGGCCGACGCCGGGCAGCGGGTCGCGCTCAACCTGGCGAGCGTGGCGCTCGACGACGTCTCGCGCGGCGACGTGCTCGTGAGCGACGACGCGGTGCTGGTGTCGACGCGGCTCGGCGTGCACGTGCAGGTCCTGCCCGACGCGCCGCCGCAGCGCCACGGAACGCGCGTCCATGTCCACCTCGGGACCACGTCGGTGCTGGGGCGCCTCCTCGTGCCGATGCGTGACGACTCGGGACGACGCAGCGAGATGGCGAGTGGGGCCGTCACGCCAGCGCGTTTGCGGCTGGAGGCGCCGCTGCCGGTGCGCCGCGGTGATCGCCTCGTGTTGCGGGCGTACTCGCCGCTCGCGACGATCGCCGGCGCGGTCGTCGACGACCCGCGACCGCTGCTGCGCACGGCGGCCGCGGCTGCGCCGGTCAGCGATCCGGTCGAATGGTTGGCGGCGCGTATCGAAGAAGCCGCCGGCTTCGGCGTCGCCGATGTGGAGGTGACCGCCCGGTGTGGCGTTTCGCGTGTCGAGGCCGTGGCGATGACCGAGCGGCTCGTGTCAGCCGGGCGGATCGTGCGGGCTGGTGACTTCTGGGTGAGTGCCGCTCATCTCGACGCGCTCGCCGACGACCTCGTGCGGCGCATCGAAGCCCGCGACCAGGTGCGCTGGGAAGGGGGGATGCCGCGGGCAGAGCTGAAACAGATCCTGGCGCGCCGGCATCGACCCGCCATCGTCGAGCTCGTGCTCGCCCGGCTTGCGGCGACGGGCGCAATTACTGGTGATGCGCGCCTGACCACGAAGGCGGAAGCCATGGCAGGTGCGGAGGCTGCGCTGGCTGGCGAGGTCCTCGAGGCTGTGAGTCGTGCCGGCCTCCAGGGGCCCACCGCCAGCGAGCTCGAGTCGCTGTTCGCAGGTCGGCTCGACCGCAAGGCACTGGCGACCGTCCTCGCCCGTCAGGGCAAGGCAGGCAAGGTCGAGCGTGTCGGGGAGATCTACGTGGCGCGACAGCCGCTCGACGCGCTGGCCGAGGGACTGCGACGTGAGGCGGCGCACGGGCAGGTGCCGGCGCGCATCGATGTCGGGTGGTTCAAGGACCGGTACGGGCTGACCCGGAAGTCGGCCATTCCGTTGCTCGAATGGCTCGACCGAACGCGCGTCACCCGGCGGGACGGCGACGCGCGCGTGCTGGTGGCAGGGAAGTAGTCGCTTACTCGTCCTTGCCGGCGCCTTCCTTGGTGGCGTCCTTGAAATTGCGGATACCCTTGCCGATGCCGCGGCCGATCTCCGG
>DATJTM010000438.1:0-8659 GCA_035503395.1 Luteitalea sp. | reverse complement strand
TGACGTATTCGTGGAGGTCGTCGTGCCCGTGGTGCCGGTGCAGGCATTCGGTGACGACGGCATCCTTACAGACCCGCACCGTAGCGACGTCGCGCCTGTCATCGACGTGCCGATCGACACGGTCATCGCGCCTGAACCGGTCATTGAGGCCATACCGGCCGTCGACGGTAGCGAGCCCGTCGACGTCGTCGACGCTCCGATCGAGCCGGCTGCGACCGACGACCAGGTCGTCGAGGCGCACGGCATCGACACAAACGATGGAACGGGGCTGGCGGACGTCCTGCTCGATACATCCGCACCTGCGGACGAGACTGATGCGGAGGTCGACGCCGTGGCGGTCGACGCTACGACGCCGGAGTCGAGAGAGGTCGTCGCGGTCGCCGCACCTGCGCTCGTCGACACGTCCCTGCTCACGGTCCTTGCCGACCGGCAGGGGCAGCCCGACTTCGCCACGGCGGGCGACCCGCGGCTGCCAGCCCTGTCGACGCCGCGCGCGTGGCTGACCGGCACCGGTGTGGCGTCTGGCGGCGATGCCCGGGCGGCTCATCCCGAGGACGCCTACCTGTTCGAAGAGCCGGAGCCCATGCCGTTCTTCGGTCGTCGCGTCGCGCCTCCGGTGACCGCTGTCGTCGCTCCCGCACCTCCCCCGACCCACGAGGCGCCGGTGTCCGTCGCGACAGCGCCCGACGAAGCGATCGTCGTGGTCACCGACGACGCACCGTCGCAGCCGCCGGCTCCTGCGGTCGCCGACGATTCGTTCGTCGACGAGGAAATCGATCTCACCCAGCTGCTGGAAGAACTGAAGCAGTGGGACCCGGTGCTGCCCGAGCCGCGGCGACGCCCGGACGCCTCTGTCTCAGCCACCACGTCGGAGGTCCAGCCGGAGGCCGGCGCGGTGCCGACCGTGGCGCCGGCGCTCGTCGTCGCAACGACGACCCCTGAAGAAGCGCCGGTTGCCGCCGAGCCAGAGGGCAGTCTCCTGGACTCCACAGGCGCCGACCTCCAGCCGCTCGAGACGACGGCCGAGGAGCCGGCGGAGACGGACGCGACAGGGCTGGTTCTCGATGCGGCCTTCGCTGATCTGCAGCGGGCCGAGGACGGGCGTGTCGTGGCCGAGCAGCAGCTGGCCGCCGGGCGGGTGTTCCTGGCCGCCGGCCTCACGTCCGAAGCGGCCCGATCGTTCGAGCGCGCCTCGAGCGAACCGCGTACGCGGTTCGAAGCGGCCGAGGCGCTGGCCAGCCTGCACCACGCCCGTGGGCAGCTGTTCGAGGCCGTGCAGTGGTTCGAGAGCGCCGCGGCCGCCCCGGTGCCCGATGCTGCCGTGAAGCGCCCGGTGCTGTACGATCTGGCGGAGTCACTGGAGGCGCTCGGTGAACCCGATCGCGCCCTCGGTGTCCTGCTCGACCTGTTGTCGCAGGTCGAGGACTATCGTGATGCGCGCGTGCGGCTCGATCGGCTGCTTCGCGTCGATGCCGGAGGCTAGTCGTTTCCCTGTTCAGTCGCCTGCTGCTGGCCCTGTACCTGCTCGAGGCAGGCCTGCTGCTGATCCTGGCACCGTGGTCGCGGTTCTGGGAGCGGAACTACTTCGCGGGGCTCGTGCCGATGCTGGCCCACTGGTTCGCACACCCCTATGTGAAGGGGGCAGTGACCGGTATCGGGTTGGTCAGCGTGGCGGCCGCGATGGTGGAGATCGGTGCGCTCGTCGCGCGGCGCCGCCCTGATCGGGACACGGCGCGATAGCATGCTGCGTCTGCGCACGATGGCCGTCACCGACCGCAGCCGCCTGCGGGCCGCGACGGGCCGTGACGATGAGGCGGCGCTGGTGGCGTACGCGGGCGCGCTCGCCGCGGCCGGGGTCGACGCCGTGCAGGTGCGCGAACGCCAGTCCGACGACGGCGATCTGCTTCGGGTCGTGCGCGCCATCGTGGCCGCGGCGCACGGCACCGGATGCCGGGTGATCGTCAACGAGCGGGCCCACGTCGCCTGGGCCGCAATGGCCCACGGTGTGCACCTGCGTGGCGACGGCATGCCGGTCCGACGCCTCCGGGCGGTGACGTCCTCGCCGACAGTGATCGGGCGATCGACGCACGGCGCGGACCGCCCCGAGGATGTGGCCGACGCCGACTACGCGGTCTTCGGGACCGTCTACGCGTCGGACTCGAAGGGGGCGGCGGCGCCGGTGGCTGGCATCGAGGCGTTGCAGGCATTCGCCGCGGCGTGTCCGGTGCCGGTGCTGGCGATTGGTGGCGTGACGCTTGCGCATGTCGACGCCGTGAGGCGGGCCGGTGCGAGCGGCGTGGCCGCCATCGACGTGTTCGTCCAGGCTTACGCGGCCGGCGGTGATCGACTGGTGGCGACGGTGCGCGAGATGCACGCGATGTTCAGCGACGGGGAGCACACAGCGTGACGGTGGGCGAGCGACTGCGGGAAGCACGTGAGCGCCAGAAGGTGTCTCTGCATGCGATTGCAGAGAAGACCAATATCTCGGTGCGCTTCCTCGACGCCATCGAGAAGAATCAGTTCGAGAAGCTGCCGGGGGGAATCTTCCTGCGCGGCTTCATCCGGTCGTACGCCATCCAGGTGGGCCTCGATCCGGATGCCACGGTGGCGCAGTTCCTGGCCGACGAGCCCAGCTTCCGCGAGGAGACCGACGACGGTCCGGTGCGTCGTGGTGATGGCCCCGGCGTGGGCCTCCTCATCGTCGGCGGCCTGATTGTCATCGCCGCCACGCTCGGGCTCGTCTACCTCTTCGCGCCGGACTGGCTGGGGTTCCGGTCGGCGGCCCCCGCTCCGGCTGCGGTGATCACCGACACCACAGCCACCGACACCGGTTCCGAATCGACGCCGCCAGTCAGCCCGGCCGCCGAGGCGGTCACGCCTGCGACGACGACGGTCGCGACCGTCCCGGCCTCGCCCGCAGTGGCCGAGCCGGCCGAACCGTCTGCGCCCCCGGCCCCCGCCTCGCCCCTGCGGCTCGTGATCGCGCCGTCGGCGCGCTGCTGGGTCCAGGTCACCGCCGACGGCCAGGTGCGCGTCGCCCGCGAGTTCGCGGCAGGGGAGCGCATGTCGGTCGAGGCGTCCGAGTCGCTGCGCATCACCGCCGGCAATGCGGGAGCATTTGCCTACGAGTTGAACGGCCGTCCCGGCCGCGCACTCGGATCGGCCGGACAGGTGGCGCGCGCCACGATCGTGCCCGCCACGGTCGGGCAGTTCCAGACGCCCTGACCACCGTGCACCTCGGCGTCGCCTCGCCAGTCGTCGATCTGTTCACCAGCGGTGAGGTCCCGCGCGAGGTCCGTCTGTTGGCGGCTCGCGGTCTCGTCACGAGTGAGGGCTGCGATCGGCTGGCCTTGCTCGCGTTGATGACCGAGGACCTCGATGCGTCGGTCTCGTCGCTCGCGGCCCAGACGGTAGCGGCCATCCCGGTGTCGGCACTGGCGCCCTTCCTCGGTCGGACGGACGTGCCGGAGGCCCTGCGGGCCTGGTACGCGGCACGTCGTGACCTCCTGCCATCCCTCGTCGATGGTGATGGCGTCGAACGTCGGCTGGCACCGCGGCCCGACGCGCCGATGGGCGACGACGAACTCGAGGTGGAGGGCGCGGCGCCGGAGGTCATCGCCGCCATCGACGCGGCGACAGAGACCGAGGAGGAAGAGGTCAAGCAGCTGCTGTCCATGCTGCCGGTCCCCGACAAGATCAAGATCGCGACGCTCGGCCGCCGCGAGCAGCGTGCCATCCTCATTCGCGATCCCAATCGCGTCGTTGCCACGGCGGTGCTCGCGAGCCCGAAGCTCACCGAAGTCGAGATCGAGAACTTCGCGCGGATGCAGAACGTGTCGGAGGAAGTGCTGCGCATCATCGGCAGCAGTCGCGCCTGGGTGAAGAGCTACAACGTGATCGCGGCGCTCGTGAAGAACTCGCGGACACCGCCATCGGTGTCCTTGCCGCTGATGGCGCGCCTCAACGAGCGCGACGTGAAGGGCCTGATCGTCAATCGCAACCTGCCCGAGAGCGTGCGACTGGCCGCCCGCCGTTTCATCGAAGTCCAGCAGGAACGGCGTTCCTAGGGCACGAACGTCCGACGTCTGAAGTCAGAAGTCCAACGCTGAATCAGTCGCGCGTCAGCGGCGCGGTTTGCGGGCCGGGGGACGTGCGCCGGTGCCAGCGGCCTTCTTGCTGCGTCCCGCGAATTCCTGCCGCATCTCCGCGATGCCTTCCATGAAGACCGCGGCCTTCTCGCGGTCCTCGTCGGTCGTCAGCTGCTTGAAGGCATCGATCGCCCGATCGAAATCCGTCGCAATCGTCGACGGGCTCGCCTTGAAGTAGATCTCGCGCAGCGTCTCAAGTGGGGTCACGCAACACCTCGATGGCGGCGGAGCAGTGGGCGAAGCGCGTCCAGCGGCAGGCAGTTCAGCACGTCTGCCGGCGTCAGCCAGGCGCGCCGAGCGGTGAAGGTGGACCAGTGCAGGTGCTCGAAGCCGTTGACGCCGTGCGCGTCACTCGAGAGCACGATCCGCACGCCGCGGTCGCGAGCAAGCCGGGCGTGCACGTCGTGCAGATCGCGTCGATGCGGCTGGCCGTTGATCTCGAGCGCCACGCCGCGCTGCGCGGCAACGGCGATGACCGCCTCGACGTCCAGCGCGGACGCCTCTCTCCGCAGCAGCATGCGTCCGGTTGGATGTCCGAGGATGTCGACGTAGGGGCACTCCAGCGCGCGCAGCACGCGCTCGGTCATCTTCTCCGGCTCCTGCGTCAGCGCGGAGTGGACCGACGCGACCACGACATCGAGCTGCGCGAGACAGTCGTCGGCGAGGTCCATCGTGCCGTCGGGACGGATGTCGCACTCGATCCCCGCCAGCAGCGTGATGCCGTCGATCTCCTCGCCGATCGCTCGCACCTGCGCGGCGTGCGCGAGTGCGCGCGCTTCGTTCAGGCCGTTGGCCATCGCGAGCGACTGACTGTGATCGGTGATGGCGAGATAAGAGAGTCCGGCCTCGCGGGCGGCCAGCGCCATCGCGCGGATTGTGTCCTTCCCGTCGGTCGCGGTGGTGTGACAGTGCAGGTCGCCACGCAGGTCGGCACGTTCGACGAGTGTCGGGAGCCGGCCGTCGCGCGCCGCCTCGAACTCGCCGCGACACTCTCGCAGCTCCGGCGCGATCCACGGCAGTCCCAACGCCTCGTAGATCGAGGCTTCGGACTCGCCGGCAATCCGTACGTCGTCGTCGACCCTGAACAAGCCGTATTCGTTCAGCTTGAACCCGAGGCGGATGGCGCGGTCGCGCAGCTCGATGTTGTGGCTCTTGCTCCCCGTGAAGTACTGCATGGCGGCGCCGCGCGACTCACGCGGCACGAGGCGGAGATCCGCCTGCAGGCCCTTGGCGAGCCGGACGCTGCTCTTGGTTGGCCCTTGCCCGAGCACGCGCTCGACGCGTGGCGAGGCCACGAAGTGGTCCATGACCTCGGGCGGCGCATCGGTGGCCAGCACGTCGAGGTCGCCACAGGTCTCGGCCCCACGGCGCAGGCTGCCGACAAGATCGAAAGTGGCGTCGGGATGGTGACCGCGGAGATGGGTGAGCAGGGCGTGCGCCTGCTGCCAGACTTCGGAGGCGAGGTAGCGTCCGGCGAACGTCCGGTGATCCTCGATCGCCTTGCGCAGCGCTGCTTCCTTGCCCGGCCCCATGCCCTTGACGTCGCGCACGCGACCGGCGGCGAGCGCCGCCTTCAGCTCGTCGACCGAGCCGATCTGCAGTTCCTTGTAGAGCAGGGCGGCCGTCTTGGGTCCAACGCCCTGCAGGCGCAGCACGTCGAGCAGACCCGCCGGGAACTCGGCAGCCAACTCGCGATGGAAGGTCGAACCGCCCGTCTCGACCAGCTCGGCGATGCGGCCCGCGATGTCCTTGCCGATGCCGGGGATGCCGCGCAGGTCGGCGGCCGGCAGCGTGGCGACGCGCTCGCCCCAGTCACGCACGGCCTGCGCCGCATTGCGATAGGCGCGCACCTTGAACGGGTTGTCACCGCGGATCTCGAGCAGGTCGCCAATCTCGGCCAGGACGCGGGCGATAGCGGTGTTTTCCACGGAGATCGACGGTGGTGGCGCTCGCGACCGACGCGAGGTGGCGGTCATTATAATGAGGCCCCGACACCCGGGCGCGCGCGGGTCTGGCTCGCAGGCCGCCGCACGTCAGGTGCTCATGCGTCCATGACCCATCGCGACCGCCGACGGCAACTCGGCCAACTGATGCTCGCCGGGTTCGCCGGCCAGAGCATTCCCGTCGAACTCCGGTCGCTCGCCCGCGAGTTCGACCTTGGCGGCATCGTGCTGTTCGCGCGCAACGTCGCCGAGCCCGCACAGGTGGCCGACCTCGCTCGCGAGGCGCAGGAGCTGTCGCGCTCGGCGCCGGTGTGGGTGGGCATCGACCAGGAAGGGGGTCGCGTGCAGCGCGTCAAGGCGCCGCTCACCGTGTGGCCGCCGGCCGCCACGCTCGGACGCGCCGACGACCCCGCGCTGACGCGACGCTTCGGCCGCGCGCTCGCGCGTGAGCTGCGGGCGATGGGCATCACGATCGATTTCGCCCCGGTGCTCGACGTCCTGACCCGACGCGACAATCCGGCCATCGGTGACCGGGCCCTCTCGGACGATGCGGCGATCGTTGCCAGGCACGGCGTGGCACTGATCGAGGCCTTGCAGGGCGAGGGCCTGCCGGCGGTGGCCAAGCATTTCCCGGGGCACGGCGAAGCGTCGGTGGACTCGCACGACGACCTGCCGATCGTCGACCTGCCGCCGGACCGTCTCGAGCGCGTCGAATGGGTGCCGTTCAAGGCGGCGATCGATGCCGGCGTTGCCGCGGTGATGTCGTGTCATCTGCTTGTCCCGAGCCTGGACGACGAACGTCCGGCGACGTTGTCACGGCGGGTCATCACCGATCGCCTTCGTGGACAGCTCGGGTTCGGCGGACTCGTCTTCACCGACGACATGGACATGAAGGCCATCTCGCTGCGCATGGAGCCCGGCGACGCTGCAGCCGCCGCGCTGGGCGCCGGCTGCGACGTCATCCTGCAATGCGCTGGGGATGTCGAGCGGGCCTTTGCCGCACTGGAGGGCGTGATCCGCGCCATTGAGTCCGAAACGCTGTCGACGTTGCGGGTCGACGAGGCGCTGGCGCGTCAGGCTTCTCTCAAAGCGCGGTACCTCTCCGACGAGGCGCGGCGACTGGCCCCCAAGCCGCCGTCGTTGCGTGAGGTCATCGGCTCGTCCGAGCACGCGCTCATCGCCGAGCAGATGCGGCAGTTCGCGTGACGAGCCGGCGGCCGCTGCTTCGGCCCAGGGCCCTGCGTCGCGGCGATCGCGTCGCCCTCCTGTCGCTGGCCAGCCCGCCGCGGCAGGCAGACGTCGAAGCGGGCGCCGATGAGTTGCGGGCGCTGGGCTTCGAGCCGGTGATCGACGATGTCGCCGGCGGGACGTCGGCACCGTACGTGGCCGGGGGCGCCGCCGAGCGCGCGGCGCTGCTGCGGGCGCGGCTGCGCGACGACACCGTTGCCGCGATCGTCGCGACACGCGGTGGTTACGGATCGGCGCATGTGCTGCCGTGGCTGGACGTCGACGAGATCCGCGCCACCAGGAAGCTCCTCGTCGGATACAGCGACATCACCGCGCTGCTCGACGTGTGGACCGGCGCGGCGGGCGTCGTCAGCATTCATGGCCCGATGGCGGAGGGGCGCCTGGCGCGCGGCCCGGCGGGCTACGATCGCGACAGCTTCCTGCGAGTGACGATGGAGCCGACGCCGCTGGGAGTCGTGGCGGCGCCCGAGGCGCGCGTGTTGCGTCGGGGCCACGCGGTCGGTGTGCTCCGCGGCGGGACGCTGACGCAGGTGGCCGCGCTGCTCGGGACGCCGTGGGCGTTCGCCGCGCCCGAGGACACGGTGCTGTTCCTGGACGACGTGAACGAACGGCCGTACCGGATCGATCGCATGCTCCTGCAGTTGCGGCAGGCGGGGGTGCTCGCTCGCGTGCGAGGCATTGTCTTCAACGAGCTGCCGGGATGCGACGAGCCGGACGGTGGGATCGGCGCCTGTGAGGCACTGCTGCACGCGCTCGATGACTTCGACGGGCCGATCGTGTCAGGTGTGCCGAGCGGTCACACCGCCCGTCCGATGCTGACCCTGCCGCTGGGCGTGTCGGCAACGGTCAGCGCCGGCGCACAGGCCTCGTTGTCGATCGACGAAGCGGCGGTCGAGTGAGGACATCGCGGATGCACATCCACCTGATTGGCGTGGCGGGGACGGCGATGGCGACACTCGCGGCGATGCTGCAGCGCCGCGGTCATCGCGTGACGGGCTCGGATGCGGCGGTCTACCCGCCGATGAGCGACTTCCTGCAGGTGGAGGGCATCGCGTACGTCAGTGGTTACGCAGCCGCCAATGTCGACGCCGGCGCCGACCTCGTCGTCGTCGGCAACGCGATCTCGCGGGGCAACCCGGAACTGGAAGTGGTCCTGGCGCGGCGCCAGCGTTATTGTTCGCTGCCCGAGCGGATCCGCGACGAGTTCCTGTGGGAGCGCCGGGTGGTCGTGGTGTCGGGCACGCACGGCAAGACCACCACGACGAGCCTCGTGGCCTGGCTGCTGACGCACGCCGGCCTCGACCCGTCGGCGTTGATCGG
>DATJTM010000437.1:0-16572 GCA_035503395.1 Luteitalea sp. | reverse complement strand
CGCCGCAGCGAAATCTACCGCGGCATCCTCGATCAGCTCGTCGAGCAGAAGCTGCTGGCGCAGGAATGCGCCACGCGCAACATCAAGGCGACCGACGTCGAGGTCAACAGCGGCATCGACAACATGAAGAAGCAGGCTCCGTCGCCCGACGCCTTCGCCAAAGCTCTGGCGTCGCGCAAGATGACCGAGGCCGACCTGCGCGCCGAGGCCAGCAGCCAGATCGCCATCAACAAGCTCCTGACCGCCGAGGTCGAGCCCAAGGCCGTCGTCGGCGAGGCCGACATCGCCGACTTCTACAAGAAGAACCCGCAGTTCTTCATGCAGCCCGAGGCCGTGCGCGCCAGCCACATCCTGCTGAAGGCCGACACGCCGGAAGCGAAGGCCGCCGCCAAGACCAAGGCCGACGACCTGCTCCGCCAGATCAAGGGCGGCGCCGACTTCGCCGCGCTGGCCAAGCAGCACTCCAACGACGGCAGCGCCGCCAGCGGTGGTGACCTCGGCTTCTTCCCGCGTGGCCAGATGGTCAAGGCGTTCGAGGACGCGGCCTTCGCGCTGAAGGCGGGCGAGGTGAGCCCGGTCGTCGAGACCGAGTTCGGCTACCACATCATCAAGGGCGCCGAGCACCGCACCGCCCGCACCGTGCCGCTCGCCGAGGTCAGCGACCGGATCGCGCAGGCGCTGCGGCAGCAGAAGCAGCAGCAACTGGCGCAGGAGTTCGTGCAGGGCCTCAAGACCAAGGGCAAGGTCGAGATCCTGATGTGACGACTCGCCTCTTCGGCGTTGTCGATGAAACGATTGCGCGCGGCGGCGCGGTGGCCCTGGTCACCATCGTCCGCGCGCAGGGCTCGACACCCCAGCGCGTCGGAGCCCGAATGCTGGTGTTCGAGGATGGCCACATTCTCGGCACCATCGGCGGCGGCTGCTACGAGCAGGACGCCTGCGGCAAGGCCCGGCTGGCACTCCAGACCGGGCGCCCCCTCCTCGCCCATTACGACCTGAACGACGATTTCGCCGAGGAACAGGGCCTCATCTGCGGAGGGCAGATGGACGTGTTCATCGATCCGATTGCGCCGACGCCGCGTGTCTGCATCGTCGGGGCCGGCCACGTCGGGTATCACACCGCGCAGCTCGCGGCCACCGTCGGCTTCCGCGTGGTCGTCGTCGACGACCGTGCGTCGTTTGCCGATCCCTCGCGCTTCCCCACGGCCGAACGCGTCGACGTCGCTGACATTCCCGAGTGGCTTCGCACGGCCGACATCGGCCCGCGCGACTATCTCGTGATCGTGACCCGCGGGCATCGCGAGGACCTCGACGCCATGCGCGCCGCGCTCGGGCGCGAGACGGCATATCTCGGTCTGATCGGCAGCCGCGCCAAGATCGCGCGCCTGTACGCGAGGCTCGGCGAAGACGGCCTCGATGCGGCGCGCCTCGCCGGCATCCACGCGCCGATCGGTCTCGACCTCGGTGCCGTATCGCCCGAGGAGATCGCCGTCAGCATCGTGGCGGAATTGATCGCGCATCGGCGTGGGCGTCTGGGGTCACTCGGCGAGGCCGCCGACGCCGACGCAGGCCGCAGCGCACGCTCGATGCAGTGGCTGCCCCCTTCCGTGAGGTAGGGACGGCTCTCCGAGCCCGGCCCTAACCGGACGTCGCTACTCGATCGGGCCGCGTTGGGACAACGAGCCCTACCTTCTGTGTGATCACTGACCGTCGACCTGTAGGCTTCAGGCCGTAGGCTGTAGGCTCTTGTATGCCCTTCGGTCATCAGTTCCTCGCCGAGTTCCCGCTCGATCCCGAAGTCACCTACCTCAATCACGGCACCGTCGGTGTGACGCCGCGACGCGTGCTCGCCGCGCAGCAGGCGCTGCGCGACGAGATGGAGCGGCAACCGAGCCGCTTCCTCCTGCGCGAGCTGACCGCACCGTCGACGTCGGTCGGCCTGCCGCGCACCGAGAAGCCGCGCCTGCGCGTGGCTGCCGACACCGTTGCGGCATTCCTCGGGGCCAACGGCGACGACGTCGTCTTCGTGGACAACATCACGACGGGCGCGAACGCGGTGCTGCGTTCCTTTCCGTTCGAGGCCGGTGACGAGATCCTGGTGACCGATCTCGGCTACGGCGGGGTGACCAACGCGGCACGATATGCGGCGCGCGAGAAGGGCGCCACCGTCCGGGTGGTGACGTTGCCGTACCCGTTCCGCGCGGAAGCCATCGCTGACGCGATCGTCGACGCGGCGGGCCCGCGCACGGTGCTCGCGATCGTCGATCACATCGCGGCGGAAAGCGCGCTCATCCTGCCGCTGGCCGACATCGCGTCGCGCCTCGCGGCGCGTGGCATACCTGTGCTCGCGGACGGCGCACACGCGCCGGGTGCGATCGCCGTCGACATCCCCTCGCTGGGCGTCGACTGGTACGTGGCCAATCTCCACAAGTGGATGTGGACCCCTCGCAGCAGCGGCATCCTCTGGGCCGCACCTGCCCGCCAGACGCAGGTGCAGCCGGCCGTGGTCTCGTGGGGCCTCGACGCCGATTTCGCGACCAGCTTCGACCTGCCGGGCACGCGCGATCCCTCACCGCACCTGGCGGCGCCCGTCGCCATCGCGCTGTTCGAGGAATGGGGCACCGCCGCCATCCAGTCGTACAACCACACGCTCGCGCTCGACGGCGCGCGGCACGTGTCGGCCAGGTGGGACACCGTCTTCGACACGCCCGCCGCGATGATCGGCACGATGGCCACCGTCACGCTTCCTGCCTCGCTCGGGTCGACGCGGGAAGACGCGCAGGGCCTGCGGGATGCCCTGCTCTTCGAGGACGGCATCGAGATCCCGGTCCACGCCTATCGCGGCCAGCTGCGCGCACGCATCTCCGCACAGGTGTATCTCGACATGGACGACATGGACCGACTGGCCACTGCGGTGCAGAAGCGCGTGCGGTGATGGCGACCGGTCGCTCACTCGACGGTCACGTCCTCCGGGGGGCCACGGTCCTGACGATGAACGACGCCCTCGAGGTAGTCGAGGGTCCGGTCGTCATCCGTGGCGGCGTCATCACGCAGGTCGGCGGCACCGAACCAAACGACCTGCCGTCGATCGACGTCAGCGGCTGCGTGCTGCTGCCCGGCTTCGTGCAGACGCATGTGCACCTGTGCCAGACGCTGTTTCGCGGCGCCGCCGACGACCTCGCGTTGCTCGCGTGGCTCCGCCAGCGCATCTGGCCGATGGAAGCGGCGCACGACGCGGCGTCGCTGCGCGTGAGCACGCGCCTCGCGGTGTACGAGTTGTTGCGAACCGGCACGACGTGTGTCCTGACGATGGAAACGGTGCACGGCACCGACGTCGTGCTCGAGACACTTGCCGCGAGCGGGCTGCGCGCCACCGTTGGCAAGTGCCTGATGGACAGCGACGATGCCGCGCCGGCGCGATTGAAGCAGCCGGTGAACGAGGCGATGGACGAAGCGATGGCGTTGCGTCGCGCCTTCGACGGCGCCGCCGACGGCCGGATTCGTATCGCGCTGGCGCCGCGGTTCGCGGTCTCGTGCTCGCGCGCCCTGCTCGAGGCGACCGCTGCCGTCTCCGGGGCCGACGGCCTCCTCGTGCACACCCATGCGTCCGAACAGCGTGACGAGATCGAAGTCGTCCGCGCGATCGCCGGCATGGGCAACCTGGCGTACCTCGCCGACACGGGGCTGGCGTCGCCGCGCCTGTGTGCCGCGCACTGCGTGTGGGTCGACGAGGCCGAGCAGGCGCTGCTCGCCGAGCACGACATCAAGGTGATGCACTGCCCTGGCAGCAATCTGAAGCTCGGCTCGGGCCTGGCGCCGGTGCCCGAGCTGCGCGCCCGCGGGGTGTGCGTCTCGCTTGGCGCCGATGGTGCCGCCTGCAACAACCGCCTCGACATGTTCGAGGAGATGCGGCTGGCGGCCACGCTGCAGGCCGTGCGGCTCGGGCCCGGCGCGCTGCCGGCTGCCGACGTGGTCTGGATGGCAACCCGGGCCGGCGCGCAGACGCTCGGACTCGAGGACCGGATCGGGCAGATCCAGGTCGGCTATCAGGCCGATCTCATCGCCGTCGACGTCAGCGGCCCGATGACGGCGCCAGGCCCGGACCCGTACTCGACGCTCGTCTATGCCTGCCGGGGGACGGATGTCCGCCTGACGATGGTCGACGGACATGTGCTGGTGCGCGACGGCGTCCACGACGCGGTCGACCCCGCACAGCTTGCAGGCGACGCACGCCTGGAGGCGCGTCGGCTCATGGCCCGCGCGGGCCTCTGAGCTTCGGGCCGATGAGTCGGCCGGCTACGAAAGAAGGGCTACGGGCTCCGGCCTACAGCCTGCCTGAGCAGAATCGACGGCTGCCCCTCGACTGACGGCTCGCCGACTGCTGCCCCGGCAGCGACGGACGACTCGGAGAGCCGTCCTTACCTGGAGTGCCCGTGTACCCGGCACCCGGTTTCCGGTTTGCCGGTTCCCGGTTCCCGACGTGTCCCTGCCTTGTGTCTATAATCGAGGGGTTGGCACTCTCTCCTCACGACTGCTAATGGCGAACGCGAACTCCAATCGGCCGAGTGCGCTACCGGCGGGCGTCCCGGAGCGCTACCAGCGACTGCTGGCGACGCTCGTGCGCGCCTACATCGAGCGTGGCGAGCCGGTCTCCTCGTTGTGGCTGGCCCGCGAGAGTGGCCTCGACGTCTCGTCGGCCACCGTTCGCAACGTGCTCGGCCGCCTGGAAGAGCTCGGGCTCGTCCGGCAGCCGCACACCTCCGCCGGGCGCGTCCCGACCGACCAGGGGTACCGGTTCTACGTCGACCTGTTGCTGCACAGCCGGCGGCCGTCGCGGGCGGTCAACGAGCTCGAGGGCCGTCTCCGCCGCGCAGGGGGCATGGGCGAGCTGCTCGAGAACGTCTCGCAGGAGCTCTCGCGCGCGTCGCATCACATGGGCTTCGCGATCGCGCCGGCCGGGCAGGACAGCACGCTCAAGCACGTCGACCTGGTCGCGCTCGACGCCCGCCGCGTGCTCGTCGTCATCGTCTCCGGCGTGGGCCACGTGACCCACAAGGTGGTGGAAGTCGTCGATGCCATCGAGCCCAGCGAGCTGTCGCAGGCGGCCAACTATCTGAACGCCGAGTTCGCCGGCCTGCCGGTGGCGGAAGTCCGGGAGCGGATCCTGGAACGGCTGCAGGAAGAGCGGGCGCTGTACGATCGTCTGCTGGCGCGGGCCCTGCGCTTCGCGTCCGAGACGCTCGGCGACATGGGCACGTCGGGCACGCAGTTCTTCGTGCACGGGACCTCGTCGCTGCTCGAGGCCGCCAACACCGAGGACGTGCGAGTGCCGCTCGCCACGCTGCGCACGCTGCTGGCGATGATGGAGGAAAAGCACCGGCTGGTGCAGATCCTGAACGAATACCTCGACAGCCCCGGACTGACGGTCGTGATCGGCACCGAACACACCGAACCGGGCCTGCAGAATCTGAGTCTGGTCGCGTCGACCTACGTCGACAGCGGGCGGCAGGGCGTGGTGGGCGTCATCGGCCCCACCCGCATGCGCTACTCGCGGTCGATTGCCGCCGTCGACAGCGCCTCGCGCGCCGTCACGCGCGTGCTGGTTGGTGACGTGACCAGCGGAGAACCTTCATGAACGACACGCACGTGGACCCGGCCGACGCCGGTACCGATACGCCGCAAGGCGACCTCACTCAGGAACTCGACGCGCTGCGCCGCGAACGCGACGATGCGCAGGACCGCCTGCTCCGTCTGCAGGCCGAGTTCGACAACTACCGCAAGCGCATCGATCGGGAGCGCCGCGAGCTGGGTGACCACTTCGCGTCCGAGCTGCTCGGCGAGTTCCTGCCGGTGCTCGACGATGTCGAGCGCGCACTCGGCGCCGCGCAGGCCTCGGCTGATCCCGGCCTGGCGAGCCATCGCCAGGGGCTCGAGTTGATCCAGAAGCAGTTCCTCGAGCTTCTCAAGCGCCGCAACGTGACGCCGATCGAGGCGCGCGGGGCCGACTTCGATCCGAACGTCCACCAGGCGGTCGGCCAGGAAGTCAGCCCGTCGCATCGCGAGGGCGAAGTGATCGAGGACCTGCGACGCGGCTACCAGCTCGGCGAGCGTCTGCTGCGCCCGTCGATGGTGAAGGTGGCGACGCGTGGCTAAGCGGGACTACTACGAGGTGCTCGGGGTCGAGAAGTCGGCCTCCGAGAAGGAGCTGAAGAGCGCCTACCGCAAGCTGGCGCTGCAGTTCCACCCCGATCGGAACCCGGGCGACCACACCGCCGAAGAGAACTTCAAGGAGGCCGCCGAAGCCTTCGCGGTGCTCGGCGACAAGGAGAAGCGCGCCGCCTACGACCGGTTCGGGCATGCCGGCGTGAATGGCGCCGGCGGTCCGCAGTTCGACCCGAGCACGTTCGCGGACTTCAGCGACCTGTTCGGCGGGCTCGGCGACGCGTTCGGGTTTGGTGACCTCTTCGGCGGCGGCGGCCGTCGTCGCGGCGGCCCACGTCGGGGCGCCGACCTGCGCTACGACCTCGAGATCACGTTCGAGCAGGCCGCGCGCGGTCACGAGATGCAGTTGCAGATCCCGCGTGAGGAGAGCTGCGAGACCTGCAAGGGCTCCGGTGCCGAGGCGGGCACGTCGGCCGAGACGTGTGGCCAGTGCGGCGGCAGCGGTCAGCTGCGCTACCAGCAGGGCTTCTTCACGGTGGCACGGCCGTGCGGCACCTGCCGCGGGTCGGGCAAGGTGATCGCCTCGCCGTGCGGTACCTGCCGCGGCGCCGGTCGCGTGACGCGTGAGCGGAAGCTGACGGTTCGGATTCCGGCCGGCGTGGCCACGGGCCAGCGCATGCGGCTCACCGGCGAGGGCGAGCACGGCACCGGCGGTGGCCCGCAGGGCGATCTCTACGTCGTCTTCCACGTCGCCGATCACGAGTTCTTCCAGCGCGAGGGCGACGACCTCCATTGCGAGGTGCCCGTGCAGTTCACGACGCTGGCCCTGGGCGGCATGATTTCGGTGCCGACACTGGACGGCACGCTCGCGCTCGACATCCCGGAAGGCACGCAGCCCGGCACGAGCCTGCGGGTCCGTGGCAAGGGCATGCCCAACGTGTCGGGTCGTGGACATGGCGACCTGCACGTGACCGTCGGCGTGCACGTGCCGCGGAAGCCGTCGAAGGAAGTGCGAGAGGCGATCGAGGCCTTGCGCGCGGTGCTGCCGCCCGACACCGGCGACGCGCGCGCCCACAACCGCAGTGACGACGAGAAGCCGTTCTTCGAGCGCGTCAAGGACATGTTCGGCTAGTCATGCCGACTCGTACCTGGCCGATGCTGCGGCTCGTCTTCGCCGCCCCACTGGATGACGCCCGGCGCGACGCGCTGCTGCTCGACGTCGACGACTGCGGCGCCAACGCGCTCGAGGAAACTGACGACGCGATCGCGCTGCACTTCGTCGCGCCCGCCGAGCGCGATGCGGCGGCCGATCTGCTGGCCGCTCGCGGCTGGCTGACCGGCGCGACCCTGAGCACCGAAGATGTCCCCGACGAGGGCTGGGCGGCCCGCTCGCAGGCCAACCTGCCTGCGGTGCGCGTCGGCCGCGTCGTGGTGGCTCCGCCCTGGGACCTGCCTGGCGCCGACGGCGCCACGGGCGATGTCGAGGCGGCAGACCTCGTGGTCATTCAGGTCGAGCCGTCCACGGGCTTCGGCACCGGTCACCATCAGTCGACGCGACTGTGCCTGCACGCGTTGCAGACGCTGTCCCTCGACGGGCGAACCGTGCTCGACATCGGCACCGGCTCAGGCGTGTTGGCAGTCGTCGCCAATCGCCTGGGCGCACGCGCCGCGCTCGGCATCGACAACGACCCCGACGCCATCGAGTCGGCCGACGACACGTTGCGCCGCAATGGCCTCGACGCCGGCAGCGGCGTGCGGATGGAGTTGCGCGCGCTCGACGATCAGACACTCGTCCCGGCCGACGTCGTCTGCGCCAACCTGACCGGGGCGCTGCTGCGCCAGCAGGGCGCGCGCGTGCAAGCGCTGATCGCGCCGGGCGGCTGCGCCGTGCTCAGCGGCTTCACCGAAGACGAGGCCCGCTGGGTGCGCGAGGCGTTCGACGCCTGCGAACTCGAGGCCGAGTTCGAGGAGGAGTTCTGGATCGCTTACGTGATGCGGCGAACCGCCGACCAGGCGTGACGGACGACCGCGAGTGCGGCCAGCGTCACCTGCTCGGCCCGCAAGGTGACCGGCGCCAGCGTCCAGAGTGACCAGCCGGCGGCTCGTGCCGCCGCCACTTCGTTCGTCGTCCAGCCGCCTTCCGGCCCGATCGCCAGCCACAGCGCGGACGTGGCCGGCGGGACGGCCGTCGCCGACGCGTCCCCGATCGCCGGCTCGCACAGCCACAGGCGAGACGCCGTCTCCGTCGCGTCCAGCACATCGTCGAGTCGTGCCACCGGCGCGATCGTCGGCAGCACCGCCCTGCCGCACTGTTTCGCGGCGGCCACGGCCACGCGCTGCCAGCGTTCGCCCGCTGCGGCCGCGCTGCGGCCGGGCACGTTGGTGCGGGCTGACGTGACCGGTTGAATCGTGGTGGCGCCCATCATGGTCGCGTCGCGCACCACGGCGTCCATGCCGTCGCCCTTGAGCAACCCCTGCACGATGACGATGGGCGCGCCCGGCTCCGGGGTCGCCTCGAGAGGCGCACCGACCGACACGATGGCGGCACGGCCGTCGGCCACCTGCACGCGCCCGCTGTGCAGCCCGCCGCGGCCGTCGAAGATCTCGACGTCTGCACCCGAGCCGAGCCGCAGCACGCGGGTGAGATGCTGGCTCTCGCCCGGCGGCAGCGTCACCGTCGGCTGATCGATGTCGAGGGCGGGCGCATGGAACCTGGGCGGCATGAGCGTTCGGGTCGACGGATGCTGGGGACGAACGGCGGATCACTCTTCCGCGTTCACGCCCGCGCGACGATGAACCGAGAACCGCAGCGCGCGAGGCAGGTATACTCAGCCCTCGGCATGCTCTTCAAGGGCCAGACCCTCGGCAAGTATCGCATCCTGTCTCCATTGGGAAGCGGGGGGTTCGGCACCGTCTACCTCGCCCGCGACACCTGGCTGGACAAGCAGGTGGCCATCAAGGTGCCGCACCGGCAGGGGCTCGACTTCTCCGAGCTGCTGCGCGAGCCACGGCTGCTGGCCAGCGTCAATCACCCCAACATCGTCTCGATCACGACCGCGGAGAAGCAGGACGACATCTTCTTCATCGTGATGGAGTACGTCGCCGGCGAAACGCTGGAGAGCGTACTCGAACGCGACGGTGCGCTGGACCTGCCGCGGGCGCTCGACTACACGGTGCAGATCGGCAACGCCGTCGACCACGCGCACAAGCAGGGCGTCATCCATCGCGACCTGCGGCCCGCCAACGTGCTGGTCTCCGACAGCGGCATGTTGAAGGTGGCCGACTTCGGGACGTCGCGCTTCCTCGAGATCGCGGCGCACGGCACCACCGTCATCGGCAGCCCTGCCTTCATGGCGCCCGAGCAGTTCCAGGGCAAGGCGGTGTTCGCATCGGACCTCTACTCGGTCGGCGTGACGATGTACCAGATGCTCACGGGCGAGCTGCCGTATGAGCCGCCACCGCCGGCGGAACTGCATCGCCTGCTCACCGGGGAGTTGGTGACACCGCCGAAGACGCGTAACCCCGCGGTGCCGCGTCGCCTGAACGACATCGTCATGAAGGCATTGGCGCCGCAGGTGGCCGACCGCTACACGCGTGCGTCTGACCTCCTCGACGACCTGCTTGCCGCCAAGCCGGTCATCCTCGGCACGCCGGGTCCGCGAGCGATCGCCGATTTGGGCCTGGACGAATCGCCGCGTCCTGCGCGCGGTGCGGTGCCGTCGCCGCGTGCGGTGAAGTATCAGGATCGTGAAGCCGCCCGCAACTGCTGGCATTGCCGCCGCCCGCTGCACAACCTCGCGACGCGCTGCCCGTTCTGCGGCGAGCAGCAGTAGCGTCACGGGCGGGAACCGGGAACCGGGAGCCGGGAACCGGGTTCCGGGTTCCGGGTTCCGGGTTCCGGAAGGCAGGGCCGGCTGTCCCAGCCCGGCCCAATCCGGTTGCTATCGCAGACGGTGTCCCTGATCACCAGGACACCGTCCCCCTGCCCTCTCGACTCACTGCAGCTTGGTCGCCAGCGCGTTGGTGCCAGCCGCCCAGTGCACGCCGTTGGCATTCGAGTACATCGCCCGTTCGACGACGATCTGCACCGGCGTGGCGCCAATACTCTCGACGATCATCCCGAACGTGCGCCCTCGCGTTTCGGGGAAGAACTCGTCGGCCGCCGGCGCGATGTTGAACCGCGCATTCGGGGCGACGTCATACACGCGGCTGATGGGTGCCGTGCCATTCTCGAACAACACCGTTGCACGAATCTGCCCGCCGAACGACGAGGTGTTGGCAACCAGCACATAGGTCTCGGTGCCGTTGGTCCCACCAAGTTCTCCCTCGGCGAGCGCCCAGCGCGTGCCGGTCGTCGTCTCGCCAGGGCTGTTGTGCGCTTCTGCCCACGTCGCGGACGTCGGGCCGGGCCACCACATTGCGCGTTCCACGATGATCGGAACGTTGTTGGTCGACGTCACCCGAGTGGAGACGGCCGCGTTGGCCAAGGCGGTATCCTCCTGGTCCACCCAGATGTTGAAGCGGCTGTTGGCCGGCACCGTGTATTGCCGTGTGATGACCTGACCACTCGGCAGCAGGAAGTCGGCCTGCACGGCGGCGGGCGTCACCTGCGGATTGGCGATCAGGATGAACAGGTCGAAGAAATCGCCCGTCGCGCCCTCGGCCAGGAACCACTGATTCGATGCCGCCGTGACACCGGCACTCTCATGGCCTGCGCCAAGCGGACGGCCTGGCTGATCGAGATACATGGCGCGCTCGGCGATGATGGGCACACCGTTGGTCGACTCGACGATCGCCGACAGTTCCGCGGACGCGAGTGCGGCGAGCGTCGGGTCGTTGGCGCCTTCGGCATCGACCCAAATGTTGAAGCGGCTCTGCGGCGCCACGCTGTACTGCTTCTCAAGAGGCACGCCGGTCGGCAACAGGTACGTGACCTTGATCTGCGCCGTCTGGTCGCTCGGATTCTGGATCAGATAGAACAGGTTGAACGGCCCGAAGGTGGCGCCCTCGGCGAAGTACCACTTCGTCGCGGTCCGCGTCAGGATGCCGCGCTCGGCATGGCTGCCATAGCCGCTCCGATCCCAGGTCATCGTCCGGTCGGCGACCACCTGGACGTCGGCTTCGATGAGCGTCGAGAACTCCGCGGCCTCGAGTCCAGGGATCGTCTCCACGTCGATCGTCGTGCGGCTCATGGCAGGCACCACGCGGTAATCCCTGATCGTTGTGCCGTCGCCTTTCTGGAAGCGGGTCAGGACGAGTGCCTGCTGCGCCGTGGGGTTCGCGATGGCAAGGCGGCTGTCGAAGAACGCGCCCGTCGCTCCTTCGGCGAGATAAGTAATCACAAAACTGCGCGGGTGCGTACCCGCATCGAACTCGTCCTTGTTCGTTCGCCCGTCTTCATCGAGATCGCCCTCCGCCCCGTTAGGCCCGAACCCATCGTCGGGGCGCAGGCCGTACTGCGTCTCCCACTCGTCCGGCAGGCCATCCGCGTCGGTGTCGAGGCTCGGGCGAATACCCGTTCCCCTCAATATGTAATCGGCGGATGCGTCGCGGCCAGGGTCGTTGGTGCCCACTAGGGCGGTATAGGTACCGGTCATTGGCGCCACCGCGTCTATGTGTGCGACTGCGTACCACCACTCGTTGCCGAGCTCGGTTCCGTCTGGACCACGCAGTCGAATCCAAGGGCGGAAATCAGAGTCGACTCCGTTGATCAGGACTTCGCTCAGATGCAGCGCAATTGCGTCGCCCTTCACCGCCGTAAAGATCCATTGATCGAGGTCACCGAGGTGGATTGCACCCGAATGATTGACGCCGTCGGTCATCACCCCGCCTTGGTCGTTGGCCGGAACGAGGAAGGCCCCAGGCGTCTTGGCCAAGGTGAGCAAGTACGGACTCGTGGCGTCGTTACCTGGGTCGTTGGTGCCAACCACCACGGTATAGGTGCCGCTGAGAGGCGCCACGACATCGAGCTGTGCGACCAGGTACCACCATGCATTGCCCAGTTCTGTTCCGTCGGGGCCACGTAGCCGAATCCAAGGGCGAAAATCAGTGTCGACTCCGTTCGTCAGGACCTCGCCCAAACTCAGCGCAATCGCGTCGCCCTTCGCCGCGGTGAAGGTCCATTGATCGAGATCTCCCACGTGCAGGGTGCCGGAGTGGTTTGCGCCGTTGGTCATCGCACCGCCCTCATCGCCACTCGGAACGACGAACGGGCCCGTTGTCTTCGCCAGGGTGAGCAGATACCGGCCGACGGCCGCACGATCCGGATCATTGGTGCCCACCACCACGGTGTAGGTGCCGGTCAGAGGAGCCACCACGTTGATCTGCGCAACGAGATACCACCAGGCGTTGCCCAGTTCGGTTCCGTCTGGTCCACGCAGGCGAATCCACGGCCGAAATTCTGGGTCGGTCCCGGCGCCCGTCACCTCACCGAGACTCAGCGCAATCGCGTCGCCCTTAGCCGCCGTGAAGGTCCATTGATCGAGATCTCCCACGTGCACGGTGCCGGAATGGTTGGCGCCATTCGTCATAGCACCGCCCTCGTCGCCGGTCGGTATGACGAAGGTGCCGGATGTCTTCGCCAAGGTCAGCAGGTATTGGCCCACGGCGTCGCGACCGGGGTCATTGGTCGCCACCACCACGGTGTAGACGCCGGTCAAGGGCGCTACTACGTCGATCTGCGCAACGAGGTACCACCACGCGTTGCCCAGTTCGGTCCCATCCGGTCCACGCAAGCGAATCCACGGCCGAAATTCTGGGTCCGTCCCAGCGCCCGTCACCTCACCGAGACTCAGCGCAATCGCCTCACCCTGAATCGCGTGAAACGTCCACTCGTCAACCTCGCCTGGAAGAGAGATCGCTCCATCGTGATTCTCGCCATTGGTCATGGGCGTCTGGCCAAATCCCGATGACGAGGACGCCAAGACAAAGGCTGCCGCAAGACATGCCGCTCGCAGGTACTGAGCCCCGGGTGAAATCAACGTAAGCATTCTGTTCAAACTCGCGCCGTGGTAGCCCACTATCTCGCGCGCGCCTTGCTCGCGATCAGGCTCTCGGTCGTCGACTTGATTGCCGCGTGTGTCGCTTCGCCGAGGATCGTGTCGAGGAAGTCCGACGACGTGATCGAGACCCCGCCGCCATAGCCGCCGGCCGCGCCAGCGCCGGTGACGCTGCGGCGCTGCGCCGTCTGCTTGGTGTTGCCACTGGCAACGATCTCACCCGTGCTGGTATCGATCATCCGAGCCGAAATGCCGACGTGGGCCTTGCTGGTCTTGATGCCGAGACCGCCCACCATCGCCAGACGCCCACCGCCGCCGATGCCGCCCTGCTCGTGGCTGAACTGCGTGATCGAACCGACGATGAGGTATCTGGCGCCGAGCATCTTGCCGATCTTCGCCACGCTGGCGGCGCTGACGTCGGCGCGGTCACTCGCGGCAAACTCCTGCTCGGACAGGATCTCGAGCAGCTTCTTGCGCTCGATCACCCGCAGCGAACTGCCGTTGACCAGTTCGTCCACCATCAGATCCGCAATGCCCTTGCCGACGTCCCAATCGCCGCTCCACCAGCGCCGGATCGTGCCGTAGTCGAAGTCCATGACGGCGACGGTCTCACCCCGCCCGACGGGAACCGCGGTCGTCGACTCGGTTGAACGGGGCGTAGCGGGCGGGGCCGCCAAGGAGACAGCGACAGGAGCGACCGAGGCCGCCGCGGCAACGGTGGGCGCACTGGCACTGAGGACCTCCACCAGCGCTGCCGCGATGTACCCGACACGCCGGAAGCCACTCGCGTCAGCGGGCAGAGTGACGCGGAACCATGCCCCTTCCCGCGTCGCCTCGTCGAGCACCGTGCCAGCCGTCAGGGCCAGCATGACGGGGCTCGTGTCGACGGCATTGAGGCGAACGTTGGCTTTGGCGGCTACCACACGGATGGTGTCGGCAAACGCCGTCGGCGTCAGGAGCGCGCAGACGACCAACGTGGTGATGAGTGCAGTGAGGTGAGTCAGAACTCGGCGCATGGATCGTCCTCGGGCGACATGGACCTTCCGTACAAGTGATGGCGTGATGCTGCTGCACCAATCTGGGGGAGACTCGCGTCGCGTCGTCCCTGGGATTGAGGTTGTCGCCCCTGCAGGTGTCTCTATCTCGCATTGCGTGACAACCGCGAGCTAGCTGTCATGCACGGTCGTCACCGCCACCGGTACTGTCGAACTGGTCCGGCGACGCGGCAAGCGTCATTCGACGACAGGCGTGACTGACGTCATATATCCGCCAAAGATCGTGCGGATATCACTCGACAGGAAGACATGCGCAGTTAGGGACAGCGCACGAGGCGAACACGCGACTAACACGGCGTGCTAGGATTCGCGGGCGCGACACAGACTCACGGGCACGATGGCCATCGGCCCGTCGCGACGCCGACACCCATGAGCGAGACTCGGTCCGGTTCGGATGGCCTCCACAGCTGGAAGGACATCGCTGCACATCTGAATTGCAGCGTTCGCTCCGCTCAGCGCTGGGAAGCGACGCGCGGTCTGCCGGTGCAGCGAATCGCGACGCCAGACGGGGGCCAGATCATCTATGCCGACCGCCGCGCCATCGACGCTTGGAAGGGACGGCACGCGAGCGACGCAGCGTCAGGTGCGGTGAGAGACGGGACCGGCACCAACCCGGCGCCCCCTGACGTCGTCGTCTCCGACGCGCTCCTCCACGACGACCTACCGTCGTCAAGCGACAGGTCCGCTGAACACCGCAAACCGACCTCGCCGACGGGTCTGGCACCGACGACGGCATCTGCCGCGGTGGTCGCGTCGGGCGACTGGCGAGGTCGAGTCACTGCCGCTGGCCGCCCAGTGCTCGCCGTGCTGGTACTCGCCGCAGGCGTAGGCTTCGGCATCTGGCTCGTGACGCGAGGACTCCCCCGCTGGCAGACACCGGTGCGCGTCATCCTCGAGGACGCCAGCGTGCTGGCGCTCACGCAATCGGGCCGGCTGGTCTGGGCCTGGCCACTCGGTCGCGTTTCGCACAGTCCGGCCAGCTTGGCGCCGAAGAACCGCTTCGCGGTCGGCGATCTCGACGGCGACGGGCGTGACGAGTTCGCGGTCCCCGTCTCGTGGGCGGCACTGCGCGACGTGTCGCAAGTCAGCGACGAGACGCTCGTGTTCGACGCGCGCGGTCGCTTGACACGGGTGATCAAGCCAGATGTCCGCGTCCGCGACCAGGGACGGACGTGGGAAGGACCGTGGAGAGTGAGCGCCGTCGCGATCGCGACTGCGCCACCTGCCCGTCTATGGATAGCCTTCAATCACCATACGTCGGGGCCAACGTTCGTACTCGAAGTCGACTCGCGCGGGACGCGCCGCATCCGCTACCTCCAGGCAGGCGTCATTCGTGCCCTGACCCACTGGCAGCATGGCGGCCGCGACCTTCTGGCGATAGGCGGCGTGGAGCAGCGGCTTCAGACCGCAGCGGTCGCCGTGCTCGACCTGGACGCCGCGCCAGCACGGTGGCCGGGGAGGCACACCTCCGCGTGGAGCTGCGCACACTGCCCGACGGGAACGCCCCTGGCCGTACTCACGATCCCGACGTCGCACGTCACGCACGATCGCCTTCGCTCGTCGAGCATGGTGGCCGCGATGGCGGTGACACCCGCGGGAAGTCTGTCGATCGACGTCAGCAGCGGCGGCAGCAGCATGGCGCTGGAGACGCAGGCAGTCCTGACTCCCGACCTGGTGCTGACGCGGAGTGAACGGTCGAACGACCATTGGGCCGCTCATCGCGTACTCGAAGCGGAGGGAATTCTCGATCACGGCGTCGATGCCTGCCCGGAAGCCGACGCCATCGATGTGCAGCTGTGGACCCGAGGCGAGTGGACGCAGCATCGGATCGCTACAGCGAGGCAGGACGCTCTGCCACGGGTCGCCGGCGACCTGTCCGCAACGGGCAAGGCGCAACTGCGATGACGTCCGAGGACACCGATGACGACGCTCTCGTCGGGTGGCCGGCAATCGCGGCGTATCTAGGGCGGAGCGTACGCACGGCGCAACGGTGGGAAACGACCTTCGGCCTACCAGTGCGACGCGTGGCCGCACTCGACGGCTCGGCCCTGGTCATCGGGAGCCGGATCGAGATCGACGCGTGGCGGACGCGACTCACAAGTCCACCGCCGGTGGACGACAGTCAGGAACGAACACTGCCTGCCCCCCCAGGCCGCGACACGACCGGTACCTCACCAACGGAGGCGCCAGTCAAGCCAGGTCTGTTGCCAGCCGCCGAACGAACGGTCGAACCCACGGCACCAGGGCCCTGGCACAGATGGACAATCGTCGTCGCCGGCGTCTTCATGGTCGGCATCGGCATCGGAGCCGCGGTCGCGGCCCTCCTCTTGCCGGCGACTCGCTATCCGACCCGCTTC
>DATJTM010000436.1:0-5279 GCA_035503395.1 Luteitalea sp. | reverse complement strand
CGAAGGGCGGTGAGCCGGCCCTACCAATTTGCGCTAGAACTCGCGAGACGCCGTGCAGGCGTCTCGCGTGAGCGTTGTCGACCGAGCTCGAAGAGCGGAGGTCGGCTAGAACTCGCGAAACGCCGGACAGGCGTCTCGCGTGAGCTAGAACTGGAAGCGCAGACCGAGCTGGATGACGCGCGGCGCATCCTGCGCGGTCGCCGACACGAACTGCATGAACGTCGGGCTGTTGATGCCGGTATCGACGCCGACCCAGCGCGTGTGGTTGAACACGTTGGAGGCCTGAGCTCGGAACTCGACACGGTAGCGGCCGATCGGGATGTTGCGGAACACCGAGAAATCGAGGTTCCACACCGCCGGCAGGCGGAACGCGTTGCGGCCGGAGTTGCCCCACTGCAGACCGGTCGGGTTCGAGAAGATCGACGTGTCGATCCACTTGGCGTCGCGGCTCGGGCTGTTGATCACGTTCACTTCGCCGTTCTGGTTGGCGGTGATCGTGCCAGCGCCGGGGGCCAACAGCTGGGCGTTGTTGCCGCCGATGGTGAACGGCGTGCCCGAGAAGGCCGAGTAGATGCCGTTGATCTGCCAATCCTTCACCGCGTAGCCGAGGATGCTCTGGCTGTCACGCATCCAGGGCAGTTCGTACACGAAGCCCATCTGCAGCACGTGCGTGCGGTCGTACCCACCGCGCGCGTAGTTGCGGTAGCGCTGGTCGGGGATGTTCCAGGTCAGGCCTGTCCAGCCGTCTTCGTCGGCTTCGTTCATCGCCTTCGACCACGTGTAGGCACCCTTGATCATCAGGCCATTCTTGAACGGACGGTTCACCGACGTCTGCAGCGAGTGGTACTTGCTCGTCGTCCAGTTGCCCCAGTTCAGGATGCTGGCGTTGCCGGCCTGCGCGAAGTACTGACGGCCGGCGTTGTTGGTGCCCGGCGCGGCGTAGTTCTCGTTGATGTCGGCATAACCGCCGTTGGTGCGGGTGCCGACATAGGCCACCGTCGTTACGAGGTCCAGCGGCAGGCGACGCTCGAAGGTGACGTTCCACTGATGCAGCGTCGCGCGATCGACGTTGCCCGGGCTCGGCGTGCGCATGTCGACGCCGCTCGGCAGGGGCACCGCGCCGCTGCTGAGGTCAGGAATCGTCACGCCGGGGATGCCCTGCTCGAGCGAACCGACGTAGCCGAAGCCAGCCGCCGAGTTGCTGAAGGCGATCGTCGCCGGATAGAAGCCACGCAGGGGGCGCGACCACGGCAGCGGGTTGACGGTGATGCCGTAGCCGGTGCGGAACACCGTGTTGTCGTCGATGCGGTAGGCCGCACCGATGCGCGGCGCCACGTAGACCGGCTTGCCCTTGATGCCGACGTTGCTCGGGTTGCCGCCGCGGCCGCCGATGAGGACGTTCCACGTCGCGTAGTCCAGGCGCTCGATGCCGCGGTCGGCGCGGGTCATCGTCGGGTACATCTCGAAGCGCAGGCCGCCGTTGAACGTCAGCTTGTCGTTCACCTGCCAGCGGTCGCGGATGTACAGCCCGTGCTGCCACTCACGCGTCGTCATCTCCTCGGCCTGGACGCTCTTGCCGTAGGAGGACGAGAGACCGAGCAGGAAGCCGGCGTACGAATTGAAGCCGCCGACCGGCTGGTAGCCGACCGCCGACGTCGTGTTGCCGCCGAAGGTCATGCCGCCGCGCGGCCCGAAGCTGCCGATCTCGGGCTGCCAGTGGTTCATCTCGAGGTGGTTCAGGTCGTAGCCGGCCCGCAGTTCGTGCTTGCCGGCCACCTTCGTCAACGCCTGCGAGAACGAGTACACCGACGTCGTGTAGAAGTAGGGGTTCCAGGTCGAGTTGTTGCCGAGCGCCGAGAAGCCCGTCGAGATCAGCGGCTGGCCGCTCTGGCGGATGTCGCCGCCGTTGGTGCCGGGAATGCCCCAGATGTCGCTGCCCCAGTTGGTGCCGTAGTCGGGCGCGAGACCGGACTGCTCGTTGTAGGTCACGCCGAAACTGCCGTCGAGGATGAGCGTCGGCGAGAGCGTCCAGGTGTGGCCGACGACCGGGGCCGTCACCGTGGTCGGCGCCGGCGCGACCTGGTCGAACCCGAGCTGGAACCGATCGTCGACGTCGGCCTTCAGGTACGACACCTTGCCCCAGATCTGGTGGGCCGGCGACCGGTTGAACGAGACCTTCGCGTCGTAGTTGTGGCGGTCGAACATCGGCGCACGCTGCACCACGTAGTCGTCGGCGATGCGGTTGCCGTTCAGGTCGGCTGTGGTGTTCGGGGCCGGGTAGGTCTCGTTGATCTTCTGCGCGATCGCGCTGATCCGGTTGGCCGGCACGATCCCGTTCGGGAAGACCGCGCGGTTGTTGCCAGCGGCGTCACCGGTGAGCGGGTCGTAGATGCGGAAGTTCGGATACTGCGCGAGCACCTCGCTGAAGTCGCCCTGCCGCATGCGCGCGGTGGGCACCGAGAACGTCTCCTGCAGACCGCGCTCTTCCTTGAAGCGCTCGTAGGACCCGAAGTAGAACAGCCGGTTCTTCACGATCGGGCCGCCCAGCGTGCCGCCATAGATCGAGTTGGTGACGGGCGGCTTGTTCAACTTGTTGGCGTTGTTGAAGAACGTGTTGGCGTTCCACTCGTCGCGGTTGTGGAAGATGAATGCCGAGCCGCGCAGATTGTTGGTGCCCGACTTGGTGACGACCGCGATCGCCGCGCCGCCGGCCATGCCGGTGTCGGCGTCGAAGTTGTTGGTGACGATGTTGACGTTGTCGATCGTCTCGGCCGAGGCCACCATGCCGGCGTGGTGCGGCAGCCAGATGTTGATGCTGGCGGCGCCGTCGATACGCGTGCTGTTGTTGTTCGGGTTGGTGCCGTTGACGAACGTGCGCAGCGACCGCTGCGGCGTCGAGCCTGTGGAGTTCTGGAACGCGCCGGGCGTCGCACCGGGCACCAGGTTCATCAGCGCCTGGTAGTTCCGGTACTGGTTCAGCGGCATGTCCGTGATCGCCTTCGGCTGCAGTTCGACGCTGACGTCGGCCTTGTCGGTCTTGAGCAGCGCCGCCTCGGTGGTCACCGTGATCGACTCGGTGAGGTTACCGATTTCCAGCGTCGCGTTGACGCGCAGGATGTTGCCGGCGGTCAGCGGAATGCCGGTCTGCGAGAACGCCTTGAAGCCCTGGAGCGAGGCGTTCAGGGTGTAGGTGCCAGGCAGCACGTTGCGGACCGTGTACGAGCCTTCGGTATCGGTCACCGTGTCGAGCACCAGGCCGGTGCCCTCGTTGGTGAGCGTCACCGAGACGCCGGGGATGGCCGCGCCGGAGTTGTCCGAGACGGTGCCGGTGACACTGCCGTACAGGGCTTGCGCGGCGGCGATCCCTGGACACATAGACACGAGTACGAGCGCCGCGACGCATATGCGCGCGCGGGTAAGCCAGGTGATGAGCGACCTCACGGGGACCTCCGTCGGGGGTGGCGAACAGCGAAAGCCGGCTGTCGTATGCACGACACGATAGATGCAGAGCCGGACGAAGTCGAGCAAATTTTCGTCCCACCATGAAAATTTTCTTGACCAGGCGGGAACCGTCTGGAAGGATGCGCCCACAACACGAGCACACGTGGCCAAGGGCAAGAAGATCCGCCTCCAGGACCTCGCGCGCGCTGCCGGCGTCAGCGGCGCGACCGTTTCACGCGTCGTCAATCGCACGGGCAAGGTGAGTCCTGCCCTGGAGGCGCGCGTCCAGCGCGTCGCCGATCGCCTGAAACTCGATCTCGCGGCCCGGGTGAAGCCGCGCCTCATCGGGTTCGTCCTCGGCAACCGCCCCCTCCTCCACCCGTTTCACTCCCGCATCCTGGCCGGCTGTGAAGCAGCCTGCGTCGAGCAGGGCTACCACGTCGTCTTCCTCTCGCTGAACTACCGGCCGGACACGCCGGCCGAGGCGCTCGACATCCCGCGCGTGATGCTGCGGCAGGACATCCTGGACGGCTTCGTGCTGGCCGGCATCCACTCGCAGAACCTGCTGGATCGCCTCGCCCAGACGTCGGCCGCCGTCGCCGTGCAGGGCAACAACGTCCAACGTCCCTGGCACGAAGGCCGCTACGACGCGGTCTACTACGACGATGTGGAAGGCGGCTACGCGATGACCCGCCACCTGCAGGGTCTCGGGCACCGGGACATCTGGTTCGTCGGCAACCGCCAGTACCCGTGGTTCGACCGGTGCTACGACGGCTACGCCCGCGCGATGTCGGAAGCGGACACGCCGGCACGGGTCGTGGCGCCCGACTGCGAAGCCCCCCGCGAGGCCGGATATCGCGGCACCATCTCGCTGCTGGCGGAAGGGACACCGGTCACCGCCATCTTCGCCGGCTCGGATGCGACCGCGCAGGGCGTGTACGAGGCGGTTCGGGAGGCGGGCCTGCGCGTACCGGAAGACATCAGCGTCGGCGGGCTCGACGACATCGAGGCCGGGACGATGCACCCGCGCCTGGACACGGTGCGGATCGAGCTGGAAGACGTCGGACGCGCCCTGGCCGATTGCGTCATGAGCCGCCTCGAGGCCCCGCACCTCGAGGGCCGCCGGGTGATGATCCCGACCACGCTCGTCACCGGCGCCTCGTCGGCCCCACCCCGCCGCGCCCGCATGGCCCGGGCACGACGGGCGTAGCAGCCTGCAGCCTACGGGCCTACGGGCTACGGGCTACGGGCTACCTGCGGAAACCATACAGCCTACGGGCCTACGGCCTGCAGCCTGCCGGGCTGCGGGCTTCAGGCTGCGGGCTCCCCGAACGGCCACTGCCGACTCGCCGACTGCCGACCCGCCGACTGCCGACTGCCGACTGCCGACTGCCGTTCCCTTCGACTTCGTTCATGCACTGCGGTCGCCCTGCCGATTGGCAGTGAGGGCCTCATGCATCTGAACGATCTCCTCACCCATGCCGTGCGCTCCGGCGCATCCGACATCCACATCAAGGTCGGCAGCTATCCGATGATGCGCGTCGACGGCACGTTGATGGTCGCCGACGAGTCGCGCCGCCTCGAGCGCGACGACACCGAGACGATGGCGGCGACGGTCCTGAACGTCGAGCAACGCAAGTACTTCGTGGCGCACCAGGAGATCGACACCGCTTACAGCATCCCCGGCATCGGCCGCTTCCGCTGCAACGTCTTCACGCAGCGCGGCACCATCTCGCTGGTCATCCGTGTCATCTCGACCCGCGTCCCGTCGGTCGACATGCTGGAACTGCCCGACGTCCTCAAGAAGATCGCCGAGGAAGAGCGCGGCCTGGTGCTGG
>DATJTM010000435.1:0-14972 GCA_035503395.1 Luteitalea sp. | reverse complement strand
GGTATCGGTGGCGCGCCCGAACAATGCGTACATCACGGCCAGACCGGCGACGAGCAGGATCGCGACGACCGCAACGAGACCCCGTGCGTCGACGCGCCTGGCTGCCGGCACCTCGGCGAATAGGCCGGAGTCGCGCGTGCGGACGGCGTCCGCCGCGTCACCCTCGGGCGCGTCGACCACTGGCGCACGCAGCACGTCGGCCCTGTCCACCCCGCGCGGCGCCGGCACGTCGTGCTCGCTGCGGAACGCACGCACGTTGCGCGTGTCGTCCTCGAGCATGACGATGTCGGGCGTCGGCGTCGGACGGGCTGCCGCCGGCGTCGTGCCGTTGATCCCACCGTGGCGGACCGCCGGAGCCCACGCTCGCGCCGCGGGCGGCGCGAACGCGGGCGCCTCGCTCTGGAGCGCAGCGGAGAGGACCGCCACCCGGGCGTCAGAACGACGGTGTTCCTCCTGCATGAGGCGATACGCGAACCAGGCGAGGCTGGCGGCCATCAGAAGCGCGGCGATGGTGACAATCAGCATGGTCGTTCCTCAGCGCAACTTGAATTCGACGGCGACCTCGACGACGACGTCGACGGCCTGCCCCTTGCGGGTGGCGGGAGTGAACTGCCAGCGACGGACCGCCTGCACGGCCTGCTGGTCGAGACCCGCGCCCAATCCGCGCATCACCCGCACGTCGCCGACCCGCCCGTCACGACGGACGACGATCTCCAACTCGACTTCCCCCTCGATGCCTCGTCGACGCGCATCCTCGGTGTAGTCGGGCTTCACTTCCGACAGGAGCCGCGGCGGCTGGACCCCGCTGCCCGGGCGATATGGACCGCCGCCCTCGCCGCCGCCTTCACCCTCGCCGATGCCGGTGCCCCGCCCCTCGCCGAGACCCGTGCCCGAACCTGTGCCGGCGCCGCCGCCCTGGCCGTCGCCACGACTGGGCGGTGCGGCCGGACGCTGTTCGAGCACGCCTGCTTCCGTGACCGGATCACTACTGCGCGCGACCACCGGTGCTTCGACCGGCGGCAGTGGCTCCGGAGCCTTCGGCGTTGGCGGTGGCTCCTCCATGCGCGGCGCCGGGGTTTCGGGAGCCGGCTGCCGCTCGGGCAGCGGGCTGCGCAACGGGGAGGCGCCCTCGCGGCGCGCCTGGGTGGCCGGGCGCTTCATGCGAAGTCCGCCGCCACCACCACCGCCTCCGGGACCTGGCAGCGTCAGGTAGACGAGCCGCATCGGGGTCGCGTCGACCTGCAGCGGCTTGGCCGAGGACGAGCCCAGTGGCACGAGCGTCGCGAGCAGCAGGCCGCCCACGACGGCGCCATGCACGACTGCCGATGCCGCTGCTGGCAGCCCCGGTGAACGTTCCGCGTCGCGAGCCGGTGTGAACAGCGCGCCCGGCGTCACCGACGCCGCCGCGAGTGCCGTCGGGAACGGCGAGCCGTCGCGCAACCGCCGCGCCGCATCCACGGCGTCGGCGTGCGCGACGAACTCACCGTCCAGACTTCGGATCGCGCCGCTGGCGATCAGCGCGGCCACCGTCGCGGTGGAGGCGCCGGCCGCCCGCGCGATTTCACGGGCATTGAACACGTCGGGCAGGTGCTGGGTCGTCAGTGACATCGTCCAAGTCCCCCGAAGGGCGACGTCACTCCCATGCGCAACAAGCGTGCCCGCCCCCGGCGACCTGCCGGGGGCTCAGTGGGGGGCTACGGCCGAGGAAACGACGCCGCCAGGAGGGGAGCGCAGGACAGAAGAGCGTCCCCTGCGCAGGACGCCCGGTCAGGCGGGAGGCGGTGCGGCGGCGCCTTTGAGCGCCTCGACCAGCGCGTAGCCATCGCGCTCGAAGGGAATGCGGGCGCCCTTGAAGTGGCTTGCCACCTGCTGCAGCACGGCCGCCGGGGCGGGCGCCTGCGGCGCCTTCTGCCGGACGACCAGCACCACTCGGCCACCGGGACGGAGGACGCGGCGGACCTCCGGCAGCACCCCCTCGACAGCCGCGGAGATGGCGTCGACCAGGACCAGGTCGAAGTCGCCCTCGCTGAACGGCAGCGACGTCGGCGGGCTTTCCGCCAACTCGACGAGCACCCCGGCCTGCTCGGCGGCGATGGTCAGCCTCGCGGCCTCGTCGGGTGTCGACGCGTGCGCCACGGCCCGGCCGCTGAGGCCGGCTACCCGGGCGATGGCCGTGACCATGCCGGTGTCACCCGCACCGACCGTGAGGATGCGATCGCCAAGGCGCGCGCCGATCATCTGCGTCAGCAGGTCGTACCGGCCGGGATCGCCGCGCAGCCAGCGCACCAGCAGGTTCGAAGCGAAGAGGTCTCCGAGACTCACGGCACCAGCCTAGCGTGAGGGCGCCCGGAGTGCAGCCGGGGGCATGGTTTACCATCGGCGCCACGTGAGGTGAGGATGCGCGCATCGAAGTTGCAGCCGGCGCTGCTGGGTGGTCTCGTCATCGGTGTCCTGTCGGCGCTGCCAGTCATCAACATGGGCAATTGCCTGTGCTGCCTGTGGGTCGTCATGGGTGGCATGCTGGCCACCTGGCTGCTCCAGCAGAACCAACCGACGGCCGTCGACCCGCTCGACGGGGCGCTGACCGGCATGCTGGCCGGCGTCGCCGGCGCCGTGGTCGGGACCGTGCTCGCCATTCCCATCCAGATGCTGATGGGGCCGATGGGCAACGACGCGCTGCGTCGCATCCTCGAGCAGAACGGCGGCGACATGCCACCCGAGCTGCGCGGCATCTTCGAGCAGATGACGAGCGGCGGCTTCCACGGCGCACTGCTGCTCTTCGGCCTGATCATGTCGTCCATCGTCAACGCGATCTTCGGGGCGCTGGGTGGCGCGCTCGGGGCCGTCATCTTCAAGCCGTCCACGCCGCCGCCCCCGCCGCCGGTCCCCGGCTTCGCAGACGAATCGCGGCCTCACGTGCCGGAATAGACACCGGCCCACGGCGAACGGCCCAGGGGCCGTAAAGTCAGAAGTACGAAGTCAGAAGTCGAAAGTCACAGGGAGGGTCGAATGCCTGGTCGGCTGCGGTGCCCGTCGCGCCTTCCGTCCCGCGACTGCCGCTTCTGACTTCTGCCTTCTGACTTTTGACTTTCGTCTTGATAGGATGCCGACCGTCATGTCGGAGCCATCCTCCCAAGAGATCTCGGCGCTGCTCGACGAGCAGCGCACCTTCCCTCCGCCCGAGGGATTCGCCCGCGCCGCCAGCATCAGCGATCGCGCCATCTACGAGCAGGCCGCCGCCGATCCGGAGGCCTACTGGAAGGCCCAGGCCGAGCAGCTGGAGTGGATCGAGCCGTTCCACACGGTGCTCGAGTGGAATCCGCCGAACGCGAAGTGGTTCGTCGGCGGCAAGCTGAACGCGTCGGTGAACTGCGTCGACCGGCACGTGCGCAATGGCCGCCGCAACAAGGCCGCCATCATCTGGGAGGGCGAGCCGGGCGACCGTCGCACGCTCACCTACTTCGACCTGCAGCGCGAGGTGAACCTCGCCGCCAACGTCCTCAAGAGCCTGGGGGTCACCCGCGGCGATCGCGTGGCGATGTACATGCCGCTGATCCCCGAGCTGGCGATCGCGATGCTCGCCTGCGCCCGCATCGGGGCGATCCACTCGGTGGTGTTCGGTGGCTTCAGCGCCGAGGCGCTTGCCGACCGCATCAACGACTCGCAGTGCAAGGTCCTGATCACCGCCGATGGCGGCTATCGGCGCGGCTCGCTGCTGCCGCTCAAGCAGATCGCGGATCAAGCCCTCGAGCACACGCCGTCGATCGAGAACGTCGTGATCGTGAAGCGCGATTCGTCGGATCGCTTCCCGGTTCACATCAAGGAAGGCCGCGACCACTGGTACCACCGCATCGTCCAGGACGTCGAGAAGTGGTGCGAGCCCGAGGCGATGGACAGCGAGGACATGCTGTACATCCTCTACACGTCGGGCACCACGGGTAAGCCGAAGGGCATCGTGCACACGACGGCCGGCTACCTGACCGGCACGATGGCGACCACCAAAGCCGTCTTCGATCTGAAGGACGACGACGTCTACTGGTGCACGGCCGACATCGGCTGGGTGACCGGCCACAGCTACGTCGTGTACGGTCCGCTGGCGGCCGGTGCGACGCTGTTGATGTACGAGGGCGCCCCGGACTGGCCGGAGAAGGATCGCTTCTGGAGCCTGATCGAGCGCTATGGCGTGACGATCTTCTACACGGCGCCGACCGCCATCCGCGCGTTCATGCGGTGGGGCACGGACCTTCCCGAGAAGCACGACCTGAGCAGCATCCGCCTGCTCGGATCGGTGGGCGAGCCGATCAATCCCGAGGCGTGGATCTGGTACCACAAGTACATCGGCGGCGAACGCTGCCCGATCGTCGACACGTGGTGGCAGACCGAGACGGGGCAGATCATGATTTCGCCACTGCCCGGCGTGACGACGACCAAGCCCGGTTGTGCGACGCACCCATTCCCGGGCATCAGCATCGAGATCCGCAACGAGCGCGGCGAGAAGGTCGAGAAGGGTGGCGGCCTGCTGACCATCACCCGTCCGTGGCCGGCGATGCTGCGCGGCATCTACGGCGATCCCGATCGCTACAACGCCACCTACTGGAGCAAGTACACCGACGGCACCTACTTCGCCGGTGACGGCGCCCGCGTCGACGACGACGGCTGTATCTGGCTGCTGGGGCGCGTCGACGACGTGCTGAACGTCAGCGGTCACCGCATCGGCACGATGGAGGTCGAGAGCGCGCTGGTCGACCATCCGTCGGTGGCCGAAGCGGCCGTCGTCGGCCGGGCGCACGACATCAAGGGGCAATCCATCGCCGCCTTCGTGACGCTCAAAGACGGCCAGAAGCCGTCCACCGGGCTCGAGCACGAACTGCGTCAGCACGTCGTCAAGAAGATCGGCGCGCTGGCCCGTCCCGAGGAGATCCACTTCACGGTGGACCTGCCGAAGACGCGCTCGGGCAAGATCATGCGCCGCCTGCTGCGCGACATCGCCGAAGGGAAAGCGATCGGTGACACGACGACGCTGGCCGACCCGAATGTGGTGGCGAAGCTGAAGTCGCAGTACGAATCGCAGGAAGACTAGAACAAGCTCGGGAACCGGGAACCGGGAACCGGGAACCGGAACCGAGCCGGGAACGGGGTACCGGGTACGGGGTTCGGCGGCTGCCCGACTCGTCGGGCGGTCTCACCGCTCGTGTCCTGGCCTGTCCGGCCACAGGTAGGCTGCAGGCTCGTAGGCTGTGGCCTGTCGGCCCTGCGATCAAAGATAACGGTGTGAGCGAGCACGGGCTGCTGCCGTTCGTCGACGCCTGGAGCGTGGACATCGACGCGCCGCCGCGTGCGGTGTGGGAGGCGCTGCTGACGGCGGGGCCGGCCAGCCGTGCGGGGACGGCAATCCAGTTCTGGGCCAGGCTGCTCGGGTGTGACCCGCGCGAGCACAACGGGTTGGCGCCGCATCGCATCGGCGCCGAGCGGCCGGGGTTCGCCGTGTGCGAGGCGGTGCCGGCGACGACGTACGCGCTGACTGGCCGACACCGTTTCGCGATCTACCAGCTGGTGTTCCGCATCACTCAACCCGAGGGCGTCGGTTCTCGTCTCACGGCAGAGACGTTTGCGAGCTTTCCCGGTGCCGCAGGACGGGTGTACCGGACGCTCGTCATCAATGCCAGGCCGCACGCGCTGGTCATGTGGTTGACCCTGCGTATGCTTCGTCGTCGCGCCGAGGCCCTTGCCCGGCGCCAGGATGCCCGTTCCGCGTGACCGAACCGACCACTCCCGTCCCACCCGCGCGGCCCGCGCTCCTGTTGGCGCGCTGGCCCTGGCTCGCAGCCGTTGCCGTCGCCCTGGTCCTGGTGACGGCGTGGGCCATCAGTCGACGTCAGCCCGTGCCCGCCGAACCGATGGCGCCGACCGTGCCGGTCCAGGCGGCACTGCCGCCCGTGCTGGCCGAGACGATGGGCGAGGAGGGACACCTGGCCATCGCCGTGGTGTCGCTCGATCGGGTGGCGAACGACACCGTCGAACTGCGCCTGGCCGTGACCAACACGTCGGCGGCCGGAGCGCCGGGAATCGATCTCGCGCAGCGGTTCAGCGCTGACGGGCCGGACCGTGGCACGCTGGCGGAGGTCTACCTGGCCGACCTGGCGCATGAACGCAAGTTCTTCGTCCTGCGCGACGGGAAGAACGAGCCGTTGGGCAGCCGCGACGTCACTCCTCTGGCGGCGGGCGAGCGTAGGGTCCTCTGGGCCCGCTATCCGGCTCCGCGTGACGAGGATGCGGAGGTCGTCATCCACGTCCCGCACGCCGAGCCGATGCCGAATGTGCCAGTCGGCATCCGCTCGCCCTCGACGGACAGCGGCTCGCCGTCGCCTCCATGACGGCCTTCGTTTGCCGGCTCGCCGTTCCGGCTCGCGCGCCCGGCCTTGGGCCTTCGAAGGGTCTTCGAGACTCCGGGCGCCGGCATGTCGTGCGGGTGTCCGAAGGCCGAAGGCCGAATGACGAAGGCCGGCTGATGGTCCCCGTCGTCTGACAGCCAACTGCCGACCGACCACTGCCGACTGCCAACTGCCGACTGCCGACCGGCCCCCTGCCCACTGCCGACTGCCGACTGCCGGGGAACCCCTCCAGCCCCTGTCCCGTACTAAGCTGAAGCCATGGCCCTCATCGAAACCCGCGATTTGTGGAAGACGTACGTCATGGGATCCGAAGAGATCCATGCGCTCCGGGGCGTCAACATCGAGATCATCCGGGGCGAATACGTCGCCATCATGGGCCCGTCGGGTTCGGGCAAGTCGACGCTGATGAACCTCATCGGCTGCCTCGACACGCCGAGCAAGGGCACCTACCTCCTGAACGACAAGGAGGTCAGCCGGATGGACGACGACGAGCTCGCCCGCATCCGGAACGAGGAAATCGGGTTCGTCTTCCAGACGTTCAACCTGCTGCCGCGCGCCTCGGCGCTCCACAACGTGGAACTGCCACTGGTCTACGCCGGTGTGAGTTCGACGGAGCGGTCGGAGCGGGCCAAGGCCGCCCTCACGAAGGTCGAACTCGATCACCGCATGGGCCACAAGCCGAACGAGCTCTCGGGCGGTCAGCGCCAGCGCGTGGCGATTGCCCGTGCTCTCGTGAACAACCCTTCGATCCTGCTCGCCGACGAGCCGACCGGGAACCTCGACTCGAAGACCGGCGTGGAAATCATGGCGCTGTTCGAACGCCTCCACTCGGCCGGCAACACCATCGTGCTCGTGACCCACGAGCCCGAGGTCGCTGCCCATGCCCACCGCGTGATCCACATCCGCGACGGCCAGGTCGAGAAGGACGTCACGCGCGCCGCCTAGGTGGCTCGGGCCCGACTATTCAGTCGGGCACAATTCTGCGATCCTGCGAGGCTGAGATTGTCGATGTTGCCTCGCTCCATCCTTCTGATTGTCGTGGTGTGCGCGTCCCTGACCGCCTGTGGCGGCTCCGACTCGCCGTCCACCGCGCCACCCACGCAGCCGACGCCCATCGCGACGCCGCTGTCGCTGACGTGCCCGGCCCCGCTGTCGCTGCGGACGACCACGGGCCAGCCGGTGCCGCTCGGGTATGCGATGCCGCAGGCCACCGGCGGTACCGAGCCAGTCGTAGTCGCGTGCGTACCCGCGAGCGGTGCGACGGCGCCCGTCGGCCAGACGACCGTCACCTGCAGCGCCACTGACGGTCGCCAGCAGACGAGCACCTGCTCGTTCGGCGTGACGGTCACGCTCGCGCCGACGCTGCGGGTCGAGCGCTTCCTCGCACTGGGCGACAGCTTCACGTTCGGCACCGTCTCGCGCGCCCCGATGCGGGAGATTCCCGGCGCCAACTACGTGCAGAAGCTCGAGTTCCTGCTGCGGGAGCGCTATCCGGACCAGGCCTTCACGGTGACCAATGCCGGTGTGCCCGGGCAGTTCATGGACCAGATCGAGGACCGGTATCCAGCCACACTGCGCAGCAGCAACGCCCAGGTGCTCCTGCTCGAAGGCGGCGCCAACGACATCAACACCGAAGGCGCCCGGGCGATTCGCGATGTCGTCACGCGCATCGAGCGGGTGGCCCGCGACGCGCAAAGCCGCGGAGTGAGCGTGATCCTGGCGACCCTCACGCCGCAGCGTCCCGGTTCGCCGAAGGGCACCGCTCCAGCGGAGGTTCGCGATCTGAACAACCAGATCCGCGATCTGTGCCGTCGTTACCAGACCGGCTGCGCCGACCTGTATGCGGCATTCGGCAACGAGCAGTCGCCGCTCATCGGCGCCGACGGGCTGCATCCGACGATGGCGGGGTACGACCTCATCGCCGAAACGTACTTCACGGTGATCCGTCAGATGTTCGAACGGATCGCCACCCCCTGAGTTCGTAGCCGCCCGACTTGTCGGGCGGAAGAGCTGACGGAACGCCCCGACGACCTGTCCGCCGAAGCCTTCGGCGAAGGCGGGAGTCGGGGCGCTACGAATTGCGACGGGATGCCGGCCTCCCACGATCCAGGCCCACCAGCCACTGCCGACCAGCCGACTGCCGACTGCCGGCCCCTGTCCCCCGGCACCCGGCACCCGGCACCCGGTTCCCGGTTCCCGATTAAGCTGTCTGTCCATGTGGCGATCGATTCCGGCCCGACTCGCGCTCCTCTTGCCCGTCCTGACGTCGCTGGCCATCGCCTGCGGCGCCTCGTCGACACCGGACGCGCCACCGGCGCAGGCTGCCGCCCAGGCACCGGCCAGACCGGTTGCGCAGGGCCCCGAACGACTCGGGTACGAGATCGTCAAGAGCTATCCGCATGACCCGGGTGCCTTCACCCAGGGACTGACGGTCGTCGAAGGCCAGCTCTACGAAGGCACAGGGCTGTACGGGCAGTCATCACTTCGTCGGGTGGACCTGCAGACCGGCGCGGCGCTGCAGCGCATCGAACTCCCAAGCCAGTACTTCGGTGAAGGCATCGCGGTCGTCGGCGACAAAATCGTCCAGCTGACCTATCAGACCGAAGTTGGCTTCGTCTACGACCGCAAGACGTTCACGAAGTTACGCGAGTTCAAGTACCGCGGCGAGGGATGGGGACTGACCTACGACGGACAGCACCTGATCATGAGCGACAAGACCGAGACGCTGCGGTTCTGGAATCCCGACACGTTCGAGGAGGTCCGCCGCCTGCGGGTGCACGACGGCAACCAGTCGATCGCGGCCATCAACGAGATGGAATACGTCGACGGCGCGATCTACGGCAACGTCTGGCAGGAAGAGCGCATCGCGCGGATCGACCCGAAGACTGGCGCGGTGACGGCGTGGATCGACATGTCCAACCTGCTCACAGCGACCGAGAAATCACGGGTCGACGTCCTCAACGGCATCGCCCACGACCCAAAGACCGGTAACTTCCTCATTACCGGCAAGCTCTGGCCCTGGGTCTTCGAAGTGAAGTTCGTCAAGAAGTAGGGACGGGCACGACGGCCTTCGTCATTCGGCCTTCGGCCTTCGGAGACCTCATCCAGGTCACGCGCTGAGTGTCCGTAGCCGTCCGACTTCCGCCTACGCCAAGGCTTCGGCGGACAAGTCGTCGAACGGTTCGGTCGGCAAGTCCGACCGCTACGAATTGCCAATCAGACTCGCGCTGAATGTCCCGGCGCGATCTCGCGTAACGGTGCGTCCAGGTCCACCGACGAGGGATCGAACTCGATCCGCTGCGGCGGCACGTCGGGATCCGGCACCGGCACCGCCGACAACAGCGCCCGCGTATAGGGATGCTGCGGCGTGCCGAACAGTGCCTCCACCGGCGCCAGTTCGACGATGCGCCCGCGGTACATCACAGCCACGCGCGTGCAGATGTGTCGTACCAGCCGCAGGTCGTGCGAGATGAACAGGTAGGTCAGTGACAACTGCTGCTGCAGATCGGCCAGCAGGTTGACGATCTGCGCCTGCACCGACACGTCGAGCGCCGACACCGGTTCGTCGGCAACGATGAACGACGGCTCGAGCGCCAGCGCCCGGGCGATGCCGATGCGCTGCCGCTGACCGCCGCTGAATTCGTGTGGATAGCGGCCGAGGGCGGCGCGATCGAGCCCGACCAGTTCCAGCAGTTCGGTCGCCCGCGCGTGGCGCCACGTCGGTGTGCCGACCCGATGGATGTCCAGCGGTTCCTCGACGATCGTCGCGATCCGGTGGCGCGGATTGAGCGACGTGTACGGGTCCTGGAAGACCATCTGCATCTGCCGTCGTAGCCGCCGCAGCGCGTGGCGGTCGAGGCCGAGCACGTCTTCACCGTTGAATCGGACCCGCCCGGCCGTCGGCTCGATCAGTCGCAGCAGGCATCGGCCCGTCGTGGTCTTGCCTGAGCCCGATTCGCCCACCAACCCGAACGTCTCGCCGCTCTCGATCGAGAACGTCACGTCGCGCACCGCGTGCGTCGTCCGTCGCGCGTGCCAGAGGCCGGCTCGCTCGTATCGCTTGTCGAGTGCCGAGACGTCGACGAGCGGCATCACGAATGACTGGGGCCCTGCGCCTGGTCGGCGGCGAGTCGTTGCGCCTCCCGTACCAGCACGCAGCGCGACGTGTGCGCGGCATCGACGGGATAGAGGTCGGTCGTCTCCCCGACGCAGGCCTCATGCACCCACTGGCAGCGCGGCGCGAACGCACAGCCGGGAGGCAACTCCTGCAGCGCCGGCACATGACCCTCGATCGGCGAGAGCCGCCGGGCGCTGTGGGTCGAGCCTGGCATCGCGCGAAGAAGCGCTTGCGTGTAGGGGTGCGCCGGAGACTTGAACAGCCGACGGACCGGCGCCTCCTCGACGATGCGACCGGCGTACATCACGGCGACGCGATCGGCGGTGTGGGCGACGACGCCGAGATCGTGCGTGATGAGCAGGAGCGACAGCCCGAACTCGTGTTTGAGCTGCCGCAGCAGGTTCAGGATCTCGGCCTGGATCGTCACGTCCAGCGCCGTCGTCGGCTCGTCGGCGACGATCAGCGACGGACGGCAGCAGAGGGCGAGCGCAATCAGTGCGCGCTGGCGCAGGCCGCCCGACAGCTGGTGCGGGTACTCGTCGAAGCGGCGGGCCGGGTCGTCCATCCGGACCGTCCCCAGGAGCGCAATGGCGGCGGCCTTCGGATCCGCACCGCCGAGACCGTGCACCGTCATCGCCTCGGTCAGCTGGCTGCCGATGGTGCGCACCGGGTTCAACGCGCTCATCGGCTCCTGGAAGATCAGGGAGATCCGGGCGCCGCGCACCTTCTCCATCTCGGCCTCGGCCAGGTCCATCAGGTTCTGGCCATCGAGGATGATGTCGCCGCCGATGATGCGACCCGGCGGCGGCACGAGGCGCAGGAGCGAGTAGGCGGTGAGCGACTTGCCGCTGCCCGATTCCCCGACCAGGGCCAGGGTTTCGCCCCGGGCGATGTCGAAGCTCACGTCCTGGACCGCCGGCAGCCAGCGGTCGCCGGCCGGGAAGGCCGTGGTGAGGTGCCGCACGGAGAGCAGGGACATCGGAGGGCTCGCCGGCATCGTAACACCGGCCTTCCGCCGCGGTCCCGGCCGCCTTGCCTTGGTCAGGCCACGCCGATACAATCGGCCGAGATTCCGTCAACAACCTCCGAAGACGCCTCCTCTCATGAACAGCAGATGGCGCCCGACCGCACCGATGCTTCCCGCAGATCGCGTGTGCCTCGTCGGGCTGCATGCAGGGCACGATCCTGCGTGCTGGAAGGGAGATCGATGTGGACGACACCGTGAATCGACTGGCGAAGGAACTGGCGGATGCCATGGCCGACGCCGTGGCCGCTGATCCACGTGTGGAAGCCTGCCGCGCCCGGGCGCGCGAAGCGGGTTACGACCTGCGGGTGACGCTGGATGCCGAGATCGGGTTTGCGACCCGATCGGGCCGCAAGACGAGGAGCAAGGTAGCGCTGACACGCGCCTCGCACGCGACACGACACGTCGCGATGACCGACAACGATCGACGCTTTCTCAAGTCGCTGCGCATCGCCCCAGATGCCGCGACGGAGGAAGTCTAGGAAGACAGCGGCCTTCGTCATTGGGCCTTCGGCCTTCGTCACAAAATCAAAGAGCCGCCAGAATCCTGGCGGCTCCTTTCGTTTTTCAGGTAGGCCGTAGGCTGTAGCCCGTAGCCTGTTCCGTGTCCGATGACAGGTAGGCTGTAGGCTGAAGCCTGTAGGCTTCCTTATCAGTCGATGAGGCTCTTCCCGGTCATCTCCGCCGGCTGCGTGATGCCGAGCAGCGAGAGCAGCGTCGGCGCCACGTCGGTCAGGGCGCCGTCGTGCAGCGTCTTGCCGGCCACGTCGGGGCCGACGAGCACCACCGGCACCAGGTTGGTGGTGTGGGCGGTGTGCGGCGCGTTGAGCTCGTAGTCCCACATCTGCTCGGCGTTGCCGTGATCGGCGGTGACCAGGGCGGTGCCGCCGGCGGCCAGCAGCGCGTCGATGGCGCGACCGAGGCAGGCGTCGACGGCCGTGATCGCCGCGATCGCCGCCTCCAGCTTGCCGGTGTGACCGACCATGTCCGGATTGGCGAAGTTGCAGATGATCACGTCGTGCTTGTGGTCCGCCACGCTGTCGACGAACGCGTCAGCCACGCCTGACGCACTCATCTCCGGCTGCAGGTCGTAGGTGGCGACCTTCGGCGACGGCAACAGCACGCGATCCTCGCCGGTGAACGGCGTCTCGACGCCGCCGTTGAAGAAGTAGGTGACGTGCGGGTACTTCTCGGTCTCGGCCAGCCGCATGTTGGTGAGGCCGTGCGCCTGCAGCACTTCGCCGAAGTACTGCGACGCGGGCTGCGGCGGGAACGCGATCGGATACGGATAGGTCGCGTCGTATTCGGTGAAGGTCGTGAGCTGCACCGTCGGCCGTGTGCCGGTCGGGAAGCCGTCGAAGTCGGCGGCGAGCAGCGCGCGGATGATCTGCCGGGCCCGGTCGGCGCGGAAGTTGAAGAAGATCACCTGGTCGCCGTCGGCCATCGGACCGACCGGCTGGCCGGCCGCGTCGACGATCGTGGCTGGCAGGATGAACTCGTCGGTGATGTCCTTCGAATACGACTCCTCGATCACCGTCGCCGCCGCCGAACCGTGCGGCGCGGTGCCGGTGACAATCGCGTCGTAGGCGAGCTTGACGCGCTCCCACCGCTTGTCGCGGTCCATCGCGTAGTAGCGGCCCGACACGCTGGCGACCTTCGCGCCGGTCTCGGCGAGCACCGCCTCGAGGTCGCGCACATACTTGCGCCCACCGGTCGGCGACGTGTCGCGCCCGTCGGTAATCACGTGCACGAACACCTTCGGCGCGCCGAGTGCCTTCGCGAGCCGCAGTAATGCGTGCAGATGCTCCTGGTGGCTGTGGACGCCGCCGTCCGACAGCAATCCCAGGAAGTGCACGGCCGTGCCGTCGGCGACGGCCTTGCTGATCGCCGCACGCAGTGCCGGCGTCTGCGCGAACGTGCCGTCGCTGATCGCCTTGTCGATGCGCGTCAGGTCCTGGTAGACCGTGCGGCCGGCGCCGAGGTTGGTGTGGCCGACCTCGGAATTGCCCATCTGCCCGGCCGGCAGGCCCACGGCTTCGCCGGAGGCCTGCAGGGTGGCGTGCGGGTACGTGTCCCACAGCTTGGTGAAGACGGCGGGGTTGGCGAGCTTGACCGCGTTGTTGTCGGTCTCCTCGCGCAGGCCCCAGCCGTCCAGGATGATCAGCGCCACGGGGGCGCGCTGGCTGGCCATCCGTCCCTACTTCAGGGCCTTGATGGCGGCCTTGCCGGCGTACTTGGCATTGCTGCCGAGGGCGGCTTCGATGCGCAGCAGCTGGTTGTACTTCGCGGTACGGTCGCTACGGCTGGCCGAGCCAGTCTTGACCTGGCCGGCGCGGGTGCCGACGGCGAGATCGGCAATCGTGCTGTCCTCGGTCTCGCCCGAGCGGTGCGACGCAATGGTCGTGTAGCCGGCGTCCCACGCCGTCTTCATCGCGCGCAGCGTCTCGGTCACCGTGCCGATCTGATTCAGCTTCACGAGCAGCGAGTTGCAGATGCCGGCCTCGATGCCTTCGGCCAGGATCTTCGGGTTGGTGACGAACACGTCGTCGCCCACCAGCTGCACCTTGTCGCCGAGCTGATCGGTCATCAGCTTCCAGCCCTTCCAGTCGCTCTCGGCGAGGCCGTCCTCGATCGAGCAGATCGGGTACTGGCGGACCCAGTCGGCGAACAGTTCGACCATCTGCTCGCTCGAGCGGGTCGGCGATCCCGACTTCTTGAACACGTACTGGCCGTCCTTCCAGAGTTCGCTGGAGGCGGTGTCGAGCGCGATCCACACCTGTTCACCGGGCTTGAGGCCGGCCTTGGTGATCGCTTCCATCACGACGTCGAGCGCGTCCTGGTTGCTCTTCAGGCTGGGCGCGAAGCCGCCCTCGTCGCCGACGCCGGTCGACAGGCCGCGCGCCTTGAGGATGCCGCGGAGCGTGTGGAAGATCTCGGTGCCCCAGCGCAGGCCTTCCGAGAAGCTCGGCGCGCCGAGCGGCATCACCATGAACTCCTGGAAGTCGACGCTGCTGTCGGCGTGGGCCCCGCCGTTGAGGATGTTCATCATCGGCGAGGGCAGGAGATCGGCCGCGCCGCCACCCGTCATCGCGTGACGCAGGGCGCCGATGTACTCGTACAGCGGCACCTTCTTGTCGGCGGCGCCGGCGTGCAGGGCGGCCATCGAGACGCCGAGCAGCGCATTGGCGCCGAGGCGGCTCTTGAAGTCGGTGCCGTCGAGCGCGATCATCGCGTCGTCCAGCGACTCCTGATCGAAGTCCTTGCCGACGATCGTCGTGGCGAGCTCGCCGTTGATGTTGGCGACGGCCTTCTGGACGCCCTTGCCGAGATACCGGCCCTTGTCGCCGTCGCGGAGCTCGAGTGCCTCGCGCTCACCGGTCGAGGCGCCCGAAGGCACCGCCGCGCGTCCGAACGCGCCGCTGTCCAGCGTGATGTCGAC
>DATJTM010000434.1:0-5148 GCA_035503395.1 Luteitalea sp. | reverse complement strand
GCGCGGCTTGATGGGCGTGACTATTCCAGAGGCATGGGGTGGGGCGGGGCTCGACGACGTGGCATACGTGCTGGCCCTGGAGGCCGTCGCGTACGCCAGCGCCACCGTCGCCGTCATCCTGTCCGTGAACAATTCGCTGGTCGCCGAGACACTGCTGCGCCATGGCTCGGACGCGCAGCGTGAGCAGTGGCTGCGTCGGCTCGCGAGGGGCGAGGCGATCGGCGCCTTCGCGTTGTCGGAAGAGCACGCCGGGTCGGACGCCGCCAATCAGCAGACGACGGCCACCGCCGATGGCGTCGGTTATCGACTGCGCGGCACCAAGGTGTGGGTGGCCAACGCCGAAGCCGCCGACGTCGTCATCGTGTTCGCCTCGACGCAGCCGTCGCAGGGCGCGCACGGGATCTCGGCCTTCCTCGTACCTGCCGATGCGCCGGGCATCGTCCGGCGCAGTCGCGCCGACTCACTCGGTGTGCGCGGCCTCGGGTGCGTCGACCTCGTGTTCGAGGATGTCGTCGTCGATTCGAGTCACCTGATCGGACAGCCCGGGCAGGGGTTTGCGATCGCGATGGAGGCGCTCGACGGCGGCCGCGTCGCGATTGCGGCGCAGGCGCTCGGCGTTGGTGAAGCCGCATTGCAGGAAGCGTTGGCGTACGCGAAGCGTCGCGTCGCGTTCGGGCAGCCGATCGCGCAGTACCAGGCGATCCAGTTCATGCTCGCCGACATGGCGACCGGGCTCGAGGCGGCTCGCATGCTCACGTGGAAGGCGGCGACGACGCACGCGCGCGGGCAGCGCGCCACACTCGAAGCCTCGATGGCCAAGCTCGCCGCGTCGGAAGCGGCGCATGCGGCAGCCGATCGCGCGATGCAGATCCTCGCCTCCGAAGGGTATCGCCGGGGCTCCACGGTGGAGCGCCTGTTCAGGGATGTGCGGGCCACCGAGATCTACCAAGGCACGTCCGAAGTCCAGCGCATGATCATTGCCGATGCGGTGCTCTGAATGATCGGGACGATTGCCCTCGCGCAGCGAATCGAAGCGGCGGAAGCGCGTCTGAGCCTGGCGATGGCCGACGTCGTGCGTCGCGGCGGTCGCGACGACGCCTTCGGGCTCGTCGTCGGCAGCGGCGCTGCGGTCTACTGCGGGCCGGGCGAGCCGATGACCAAGGTGATTGGCGTTGGCGTCAGCGAACCGCTCACCGACGTCGACATCGATCGGATCGAGGCGGCGTACGCGAGCACCGGCGTGTTCCCCGGCTTCGAGATGGCCACCCTGGGGGATTTCGACTCGATTCGCCGGCTCGAGCGTCGCGGCTACGTATTGCAGCGGATCGAGATGGCGCACGGTCGCGACCTCACGCGCCCGACGTTGATCGATCCGCCGAGCGGCGGTCTCCGCGTCGAGCGTGGCCACGACGAGCTGTGGGCGCGCCTGTCGGTGGGCGGATTTGCCGCGCCCGATACCGTCGATGGACGTGATGCGCCGGCCGAGCACTACGACACGTCCGTCCTCGAGCGTGTCGTCCAGCAATTTGCCGGCGTCGACTCGGTGCGGCGCTACGTGGCGTTCCTCGACGACGTTCCGGCGGGGGCTGGCTCGGCGCGTGTCGACGGCACGCTCTTCCAGATGTGTGGTGCCTCGACGCTGCCGGAACATCGACGTCGCGGCGTGCAGAGCGCACTGCTGGCGGCCCGCCTCGCCGATGCGCGCGCCGCCGGTTGTGACCTCGCGGTGGTCACCGTCGAACCAGGATCGCCGTCGCAGGCCAACGTCGTCCGCCGGCTCTTCGCGCCGCTGTACAGCCGCCTCGTCCTGGCGCGGGAGTCATAGCCAACCCTCGCGACTGACTGCAACGGGCTACTGCCGACCCACCGACTTCCGACTGCCGCCCTCCTCCTTCTGACTTTCGACTTCAGGCTTGTGACTTTGTTCACCGAGAAGAAACCCCGCGCCGTCGTCTTCGATCTGGATGGCACGCTCGTCGACAACATGGCCCTGCACGCGCAGGCATTTTCGTCGTTCGCCGAGGCGCATCAGCTGCCGCCGCTGACGATGGATCTCCGCCGCCGCATCGACGGCAAGCGCAACAGCGAGATCTTTCCGATGCTGTTCGAGCGCGAAATGACGATGGATGAAGTGCTCGCGTTCGAGGAGGAGAAGGAAGGCGCCTACCGGCAACTGTCGCGTGGCCGTCTCGTGCCCGTGCGAGGCGCCTTGACGCTGCTCGCGGCCCTCGAGGCGCACGGCATTCCTGTGGCGGTGGCGACGTCGGCGCCGTTGAAGAACGTAGCGCACACGCTCGCCGAGACGGGACTCGACGTGCGGCTGCCGATCGTCGCGCGTGGCGACGAGGTGGCGCGCGGCAAGCCGTTTCCCGACGTGTTCGCGCTGGCGGCCGAACGGCTGCAGGTGCCGGCCACCGAATGTCTCGCATTCGAGGACGCACCGATCGGCGTGGCCGCTGCACACGCCGCCGGCATGACGGTGGTCGCCGTCGCGACGACGTTCTCCGACGAGCAGTTCAACGCCCACATCCCGGCGCCACACGCCGTCGTCGCCGACTATGAGGCGTTCCTGGACGGCGCGGGGCGCTGGCTACGGGAGTGACGACGACCGTGATGCCGATTGCATCACCGAGGACGGCGGGCTTCGACGTCGCGGTGGAAGACGAAGAGCGGGTCGGCGGTGTCCTGGCGTGTCGTGAACGTGTACGACTTGCCCTTGCGGGCCTTCACGCGCAGCTTGCGGGCTTCGTAGTCGACGCTGAACGTCTCGAGGTTCGCGAACGGCACGGTGAAGGCGTCCTTGTGCGGCGTGTCGTAGCGCAAGCCTTCCGGGGTGGCGCGCAGCACACCTTCGCATTCGCCACGCCCGTGCTCGTGGACGACCGCCACCTGCAGGTCGAGGACGGCCGCCGCGGCGACGGCGACGTTGATCTCGGTCGCCCCACTGGCGGCGACCTCGATCGACTGCACCACCGGCGGTTTGCCCTCGACCTGGACGTTCAGTTCGTGCGAGCCGGCAGTGATGTCGGGCGACACGAGCGGGGTGGTTCCGAGATACTTGCGATCGAGGAACACCATTGCGCCCGGCACGTCGGTCGTCACCTTGAGTTCGCGCACCGGCGTGGCCGGCTTGGCGGCCTTGGCGGCCGGCCGGCGCGCGGGACCGCGGCGGGGCGCCGCTTTCGCCTTCGCTTTCGGGGCGACCTTGGACGGCGTCGTGCGCGTGGGCGTCTGGCTCAGGCGTTCGGTTCGACCTGTTTCGACGTTGGCCGAAGAGGGTGGACCAGCCGCGTGGGCGGCAGTCCCGGTCAACAGCCCCGCGAGCAGCAGAACCGGCCAGCGGCTCCTTCCGCGTCGGCCTGGCAGCTCAGGGTTGCGCATGGCGCAGCCTACCATCCTTCGACAGGCTCAGGGTGCCCTGAGCGACATCGAGGGGCCTGTGACGAAGTAAGCCTGGACTAACGCGAATACGCATGCCTGCCCGTCTCAAGCTCGTGCCTTGCTCGCCCGAAGCGACCACCGAGGTCGTTCCCGGCGATCAACCGGTGGTCATCGGCCGTGACCCCCTGTCGGGGGTGGTCCTCTCGGAACCCAGCGTCTCGCGGCGGCACGCCCAGCTGCTGCGTCGCGACGACGCGCTCGTGCTCGAGGACCTGGGCAGCGCCGTCGGTACCTTCGTCAACGACCAGCGGGTCACCGCGCACATCCTGAGCGACGGCGACCGCGTCCGCTTCGGCCGCCAGGTCCAGTTCGAGGTCGTGAGCGAGGCGATCGCGACGCTGATCGAGTCGGCCGGCCTCGACGAGAAGAGCACGGGCGTCCGGCACCTGCAGGAACTCCTCGACGTGGCGCGCCAGTTGAACAGCGCCGCCGTGTTGCCCGAGGTGCTGGCTGCGGTCCTGCGGTCGGCGATCCGGATCATGCGGGCCGACAGCGGCGCGCTGGCCCTGATCGGCGTCGACGGCAAGCTCGAGACCGTGCTGCGCCTGCCCAAGCTGGCCAGTCCGTCGACGGCGCAGGAGGAACTCGACCTGCTGAAGCAGGCGGTCCGCGGCCGACGGACGATCGCCAGCCAGGCGATGCACGAAACGCTGATCGGCGCGGCCACTGCCGTACGTCCGGACATGGTCGCGGCGCCCCTGATGGTCGCGCGTCGTGCGCTCGCCGACGACTCCTCGTTCGTCGGGCGCCTCGATGCCGTCGGTGCGCTGCTCGTGTCGCGCCCCGCGAGCACGCAGGTCGTGCCGCGCGAGGAGATCGCGATCTTCGAGTCGCTGGCCGCCGATGCGGCGATGGCCATCGACAGCGCCCGCCTGTACAAGGAAGCGCGCGCCAAGGCGAAGTTCGAACACGAGATGACGCTGGCCAAGGACATCCAGGCCGCGCTGCTGCAGCCGCCGCCCACGGTGCCATTCGCCACGACGTTTGCCCTGACCGAATCGGCGGCGTCGGTCGGCGGCGATCTGTATCAGGGCGTGACGCGTCCCGACGGTTCGCTCGCGCTGGCGCTGGGTGACGTCGCCGGCAAGGGTGTCGGCGCGTCGTTGATCATGGCGCTCGCCACCGGCATGCTGCGGCTGCTGCACGAACTCGGGCAGCCGCTGTCGAAGATCCTGCCGACGCTGCACGGCCAGCTCCTGAACTACAGCCCCGGCAACAAGTACCTCACGCTCGGCGCGAGCGTGCTCTATCCGGACGGTCGGCTCGAACTGGCCAACGCCGGTCACTGCCCGCCGGCGCTCGTCCGTCACTTCGGCACCGTGCAGTTGCTCGATTCCGGTGGCCCCGTGCTCGGCCTGTTGCCGTTCGGCGACTGGAGCGTCGAGACGATCACGCTCGAGCCCGGTGACGCGCTCGTCATCTACAGCGACGGCATCAGCGAGTCGGCCTCGGCCACCGGCGAGGACTTCGGGCCGAAGGGCGTCGCGCGGACGTTGCAGGACGTGGCGGGCAAGTCGGCCGAGGAGATGGCGCAGGCGCTGCTCGAAGCCTCCGTCGCCTTCCGCGACGGCCGCCCCGCCGGCGACGATGTGTCGCTGCTCGTGGTGAGGTATGAAGGGCAGCGCTGATCAGGGTCTCTCCACCTCCTCGATCCAGGACCTGCAGGCACGGCTCGCCGCCCGGTCCTACATCGCCGACGATGGTCTG
>DATJTM010000433.1:0-5777 GCA_035503395.1 Luteitalea sp. | reverse complement strand
TCGAATTTCAAGGTGGGCGCGGCGCTCGAAACCGCCGACGGCACGATCGTCACCGGCTGTAACGTCGAGAACGCCACCTACGGACTCACCGTGTGCGCCGAGCGGGTCGCCATCTTCAAGGCTCTGTCGGAGGGGGCTCGGCCGGATGCGTTCGCGGCCGTCGCGGTCGTGGCAGATACCGCCGAGCCGACGCCGCCCTGCGGCGCCTGCCGTCAGATCCTGTGGGAATTCTGCGGCGACGTGCCCGTCGTGCTGGCCACCCCGACCGACGTGAAGGCGGTCCACCAGATGGCCGCACTGCTCCCGCATCCGTTCGATGGGCGGTTGCTGACGTAACACCCTTTACAATCGCAGGCGATGCTTCCGACGATTGCCTGGCAGGACGATGCCGTGGTGATGGTGGACCAGCGCAAGCTGCCGACGCGCGAGGTCTATGTCACGCTGAAGACCCCCACCGAAGTCGCCAAGGCGATCAAGACGATGGTCGTGCGCGGGGCGCCGGCCATCGGCGTGTCGGCCGCATACGGGCTGGCGCTCAGCGTGCGCCGCAGCACGGCCGCCGGCACCAAGCAGCTGACCACGCAGTTCCTGAAGGACTGCGAGTTGCTCGCCGCCACCCGGCCCACGGCGGTCAACCTGTTCTGGGCCATCGACCGCATGAAGCGGGTCTTCTCCGAGCGCGTGCTCGCCGGGGCCAGTGTCGACGATCTCCGGCAGATCATGCTGGACGAAGCGCAGGCCATCCACGACGAAGACGTCGAGAGCTGCCGCGCGATCGGTCGGTTCGGCAGTGAACTCGTCCCGGCCGAGGCCGGCATCCTCACGCACTGCAACGCGGGTGCGCTCGCCACGGCGGGCTACGGCACCGCGCTCGGCGTGATTCGCGGCGCGATCGAGCAGGGTCGCACCGTGAAGGTCTTCGCCGACGAGACGCGCCCGGTGCTGCAGGGCGCCAGGCTGACCGCGTGGGAACTCGTGCGCGACGGCATCGACACCACAGTCATTTCCGACAACATGGCCGCGGTGTTGATGCGACAGGGCCGCATCAACTTCATCGTCGTCGGCGCCGACCGGATTGCCGCCAACGGCGATGCTGCCAACAAGATCGGCACGTACACGGTGGCCGTGCTCGCCAAGGAACACGGCATTCCGTTCTACGTCGCGGCGCCGCTGTCGACGATCGACCTGCAGACGCCGGATGGCGATGCGATCCCGATCGAGGAGCGTCACCACAAGGAAGTGACGCACGTCGGGACGACGCAGATCGCACCAGTCGGCGCCAAGGTGTTCAACCCGTCGTTCGACGTGACACCGCATCGGCTGATCGCAGGCATCATCACGGAGCGCGGCGTCGCCCGCGCGCCGTTCACCGAGTCGCTCAAGGGCCTCTTCGATCAGGAGCCCGTCGCGGCCGGCGCGCGCTGATGCGCGTCCTCGGCATCGAGAGCAGCTGCGACGAAACCGCGGCGGCCGTCGTCGACACCGACGACACCAGCGGGCGCTGGCAGCTGCGGTCCAACGTCGTCGCCTCGCAGGTCGAGATCCATCGCGAGTGGGGCGGTGTGGTGCCGGAACTCGCGGCACGTCAGCACCTGCGCGACATCACGGGCGTCGTCGAGCAGGCGCTATCCGACGCTGGCACCGACTGGGGCGGCATCGACGCGATAGCGGTGACGCAAGGTCCGGGACTGGTCGGCTCGTTGCTCGTCGGCCTCTCCTTCGCCAAGGCGGCCGGCGCGGCGAGGGGCATCCCGGTCCTGCCGGTGCATCACCTCGCCGGCCACATCGAATCGCTCGTCCTGCAGAACGGCGAGATCCCATATCCCGCGATCGTGCTGATCGTGTCGGGTGGGCACACCAGCCTGTACCACCTGCCGGAGCCAGGTACGTATCGGCTCGTCGGCCGCACGCGGGACGATGCGGCGGGCGAGGCGTACGATAAGGTCGCCAAGCTGGTGGGATTGGGGTATCCAGGCGGCCCGATCGTCGACCGCCGGGCACGTCTGGGTAACCCGCACGCGATTCCGTTTCCGATCCCGAAGCTGACCCACGACGATCGCAACAAGGGACCGCAGACGCACCTGCCAGCCGGCTTCGAGCAGGCGTTGAAGCGGCGCGCCGACTTCAGCTTCAGCGGGCTGAAGACGGCCGTGCGGCGGCACGTCGAGGTGGTGACGGGAAACGGTGCGCGGTCGCTGACCGATGTCGAGGTGAACGACATCTGCGCGAGCTTCCAGCGCGTGGTGATCCAGACGCTGATGGATCGCACCTTCCGCGCGGCGGAGTGGTTCGACGCCAGGGCGATCGGCATCGCCGGCGGCGTCGCCGCCAACAGCGCGTTGCGCGAAGAGGCCGAGCGCCGCGGGGCCGCAGCGAGGTTGCCGGTGTTCGTCCCGAGCGTCGCCCTCGCCACCGACAACGCCGCGATGATCGCGGCCGCCGGCCTGCGTCGCTGGTCGCTCGGCGCGCGCGGTGGCGCCCTCGATTTCAACGCCGACGCGAGCCTGCCCTTGCTCTGACAAGGTAGGGCCGGCTGTCCAGAGCCGGCCGAGCGAGGGCCGCGTTGGGACAACGGGCTCTACCTTTGAACGGCAGGCTTCGGCCTACAGTCTACCCGTACGCACAACGACGGACGACGAACGACGAGCAGCGAACGTTCCCCCATTCGCCGTAGGCGTCGAGCTTCAGCTCGACGCGCAACTCACCGACCGTCGAACTAAAGTTCGACGGCTACGGGAATGTGAGTTCTCCGACGAGCACCGCCCGGCTGCTGGCCGTCTTCATCGGACGTAGGCGTCGATCATTCTGTGCCGCCTCGTGCCTGCAGCCTGCAGGTAGGCTGGTAGGCTTGTAGGCTTGTAGGCTGAAGGCTGTCGTTACTTGTTCACTTCATAGAAGTCGTAGGTGATCCGCCACGTCGACTCCTGACCGGGGTCGACGCTCACGTCGATGTACGGTTCGGGGCACACCGTCAGCGGCGCCGACCAGAAGATCATCTTCGCGATTGGCCGATCGGCGCGGATGCGCACGCCGGCCTTCGTGTCGCGCTGCTCGAGGCGGAAGTCGTAGTCGGCGACGGCGGTACCGAAGCCCTCGATCTCGCTGAACACGTTCTCGCGCGGGCCGAGCTCCTTCAGGAATCGCAACTCGCGCCCCGTGATCTCGCCGAGCGGCGCAATCGGTCGCGCCGGTTTCGGCTCGAAGCCGAACGTCACGACGACGGGCGGCGCCGTGGGCCGGCGGTCCAGCGTGAAGAAGTTGTGGTTGTAGACGGTGGTCTCGATCCGCTTGCGGCCGGTGTTGCGTAGAGAGTGCTCGATGATCAGCGAGTCGCCGTCCAGGCGCAGTGTCTTGCGGTAGGCGTAGGCATAGCCATTCGCCTCGCCGAGCGTGTGGACGAAGGTGATCGACCCCGGCGCCTGCTCGACCTTCCACGTGCCGCCATCGACGATCTCGTAGGTCTCGAAGCGGCGGTACGCCTTCTCCTCGGGCTTGCGCACGTGCCCGACGCCGATGCGCGTGAACGTGCCTCCAGCGGCGGCGTCCGCGTAGCCGACCGACGAATCTCCGGTGAGGAACTCCTCGACCGGGCCGGTGATGCCATCGTGTCCCTGCGGATCGTGTTTGGTGAACCACTGACCGAAGTATTCATGCCCGTTCCAGCGAAGGCTCGAGATAGCGCCGGACCAGTCGAAGCGCGTGCCGCGGTAGTAGCCGGCCTTTGCGTCAGGCAGGTACAGCGTCATCTGCACGCGAGGACTGGCGACCTCGGCCTGTGGGAACGATGGCGTTGTCGATGGGGCCTGGAAGACGGTCATGAGCAGGCTGGTCAGCAAGGGCGTGAACACGGGGTCACTCCTGGACGGCGAAGGCGAGAATCGTCGGCCCGGCCGCCACGGCGATGTACTGGCGCCCGTCAAACTGGTAGGTCATCGGTGACGCACGCCAGTTCTGGTTGGTGGCAAACGACCAGAGCGGCTTGCCGGTGACGGCGTCCACGGCCATCAGTGCGCCACCTTCCTCACCCACGAAGACGAGGCCGGTGGCCGTGGTGAGTACGCCGCCCCACGAATGAGCCGGCCCCGGCTGCGGCAGTTCCCAGCGCACCGACCCGTCGCTGATGTCGATGGCGCGCAGGATGCGCTGCGGCAGCGGGTCGTCGGCCACTCGCTGCATGCCCCCGAGGTACGACTTGCCGGCCACCCACGGTCCCTGCGGGCGCGTCGTGTAGATGCTGCACTTTTCGAAGGTCTGCACGTAGTACAGGCCGGTCTCGGGATTGAATGCCGGCGAGAACCAGTTGGTGGCGCCGTCCTGCGACGGGCAGACCTTGGTGCCCTGCGGCGACGGATCCTGGTTCGGCAATCGCACGGGACGGCCGTCGGCGCCGATGCCGCTCGCCCACGTCAGCTGCTTCACGAAGGGCGTGGACAGCAGCCGCTCGCCGTTCTCGCGGTCGAACACGTAGAAGAAGCCGTTGCGATTGGCGTGCAGCAGCAGCTTGCGCGGACGACCGTGCCACGGCGCATCGACGACCACCGAGGTCTGCGTGGCGTCCCAGTCCCAGAGGTCGTGCGGCGTGAACTGATAGTGCCAGCGCAGCGTGCCGGTCTTGCGGTCGAGCGCGAGGATGCACGACGCGTAGAGGTTGTCGCCGAGCCGGTCCGATCCGTCGTACTCCTTCGACGGATTCCCCGTCGGCCAGAACACGAGATCGAGCTGCGGATCGTAGCTGCCGGTGAACCAGGTGGGCGCGCCGCCGTGCTCGATGTCCTTGCCCTGCCACGTCTCCGACCCGGGTTCGCCGGGTCTCGGCACGGTGTGGAAGCGCCACACTTCCTTGCCGGTTGCCTGGTCGAGCGCGACCACGAAGCCGTTGGCGCCGTGCTCGCCTCCGCCCACGCCGGTGATCACGAGATCGCCCGCCGCCAATGGCGCCGACGAGGCGCCGTAGTTCTGACGCCAGTCGGCCAGCGTGGTGTCCCACAGCAGCGCGCCAGTGAACCGGTTCAGCGCGATGAGATGCGCGTGGTCGGTCACCATGAAGAGGCGATCGCCCTCGATCGCGACGCCGCGATTCGCGTACCCGCTCGACACGCCGCGCGTGCGAGGGCGCTTGTAGTGCCACAACCGGCGGCCGGTGCCGGCGTCGAGCGCCGCACTCTCGTTCGGGGCGGTGACGTACATGATCCCGCCGACCACGACGGGCGTCATCTGCATCGACGAGGGCTCGGGCAGCGTCGCCATCCACTGCGGCGCGAGCCTGGTGACATTCGATTTGTCGATCCCGCGCAGCGTCGTGTGCCGGTTGCCACCGGGGTCGCCGTTGTAGGTGGGCCAGTCGACCTCGGACGAGACGCGCCGCACCGTGTCGCCTTCCTTGCGCAACAAGTGCACCCGACCGTCGGCCGTCCGCAACTGCAGGTCGGCGAAGCCCTCGTTCAGCACGTCGCCATCGAGGGTGTCGCCGGTTGTCGTTCGCACCGTCGTTCGCCGCAGCGGCACCTCACGGCGTTCGATTGTCCGGAGATAGCGCACCAAGGTGGCGAGTTCGGCGGCCGGCATCACCTGCGGCGGCATGCCGCGGGCCGGACGTCCGGCCCGGATCAGCGTCGAGAGGTCGGCGTCGGACAGGGCCGGCAGGCGGGTGAGGACGGGCGGGCCCATCTCGCCGCCGTTGCCGTCGCCGCCGTGGCACACGGCACAGCGTGTTTCGAAGGTCCGACGGCCGGGCGGCAGGGGAGGGGTCTGCGCAGCGGCCGTCTCGGCAACCGCGA
>DATJTM010000432.1:0-6069 GCA_035503395.1 Luteitalea sp. | reverse complement strand
GGGTCGCCGTAGGGTCCGCGCACCGAGGGTGCCTGGCCGCCGAGCCCGAAGCGTATCGCCCAGTCGTCGTCGATACCGTCGCCATCGGCGTCAGCTGTAGTCGTGAGCCGAAGGATGGTCCCGCTGATCATCACCAGGTACAGCTCGCCATGCAGGTCGCTGTCGATCGAGACCAGGCTGCCGGAGAGGCCGCCGACCTCCGTCGTGTGGTCGCGCACGTCGTCGGCAGTGACCGTGCCTGTGTCACTGACGGTCAACCTGATGCTGCGCAGCCGGTTACTGAGATCGCCGAACACATAGCGGCCCGCCAACGACGAGGCCAGCAGCCGACCGCGATACACATACCCGCCGGTAATCGACACGCCGTCGGCGCGCGGATATTCGTGAATCGGGTCGACGAGCGGCAGGAACGCCGCACTCACGCCCGATGGCGATCCTGAATTGGTGAGCGTCCCCTCACGCATCGGCCAGCCGTAGTTGCGGCCGCCGAGACCGCGGGGCTCGTAGTCGACCTCTTCGCGCGCGCCCTGCCCGACGTCGCCGATCAGCAGGGCGCCCGTGCCTCCGAGCTCCGGCGCGTCGAGCGTGACCCGCCACGGGTTCCGCAAACCGAAGGCCCAGATCTCCGGCCGCGCGGCGATGGGGATCCCGTCGACGAACGGATTGTCGGGTGGCACTCGATAACCGCGCTCGGCGTCGGCGCGCTGCCCCAGCGCCGCCTCCGCCTCATCGGGCACCGCCACGTCGAGGCGCAGCAGTTTGCCGAGCAGGCTCTGTGGCGCCTGCGCCTGACGATACGTGTCGTTGCCGCCACCACCGTCACCCATCGCGACGATGAGGAACCCGTCGGCGTCGAACAACAGCTTGCCGCCATTGTGATTGGCAGCCGGCTGCGGGATGAACCGCTGGTCGGGATTGGTGGCGAAGCGCAGATCGAGTCGAGTCGCAGGGTCGAAGCGGAACGGCGGCGCGGAGGCGCGTGTGAATCGCGCCACAACCGTCGCCCCGTCTGGCTGGCGGGTGAAGTTCACCCAGATGCGTCCCGTGGTCGCAAACTGCGGATCGACGGCCAGGCCGAGCAGGCCCTGCTCGCCCGCTGCCGTGACCTGCGTGCTGATGTCGAGGACCGGATCAGGTTGCAGCACGCCATCGATCACCAGTCGCAGGCGCCCGGTCTTCTCGATGACGAACTGCCGATGGTCGTCGCTCGGATCGGCCACGAGACCGACAGGCTGATCGAGGCCCGTGAGGTATGGCGTCGCCCGCAACGACTGCGCGAGCGCGGCCCCGTTGAGTAGCGTCAATAGTAGGACAGCAACAGGGACCCACGCGCGCATGGCGTTACCTCGAAGGCGCCGCACGAGCAGCCGGCGCCGTAGCAGTCAGGTTGATGCGACGGATGACCGGCTTCTGCAGCACACCCGCGGGCCCGACGACACCGGGGGCGGTGAAGCGCCGGAGCTGGCTGTTCGCGATGTAGTAGTAGCCGTCGCCCACGACGACGCCCGTCGTCGGGATGTCGTGGTCGGGCAGGTTCGCGTCGAGCACGTCGAGCGCGACGACGTTGTGGCCGTCGGGTGACAGTCGCAGGCGCATCACGCGCGACAGGCCGGGCAGCCCGTTCTGCACCGCGATCAGGTCACCTCGATACAGATCGAGCCCGTCCACGCCGACCAGCGACATCGACGCCGGATGCCCCACCGGCGTGACCTCACGCGTCCGCAGGTCGATGCGCGAGAGTCCCTCCATGTGGGCGACGTACAGCGATCGCCAGTCGGCACTCGGCGTCAGGCCGTTGGGGTACAGGTACCGCCCGATCGTCGCGACCACGTCGAGTGCCTTCGTGCCCGGCTTCCACCGGTAGACGACGCCCGCCTTGCTGTCGGTCATGTACAACGTGCCGTCGGCGGCCTGCACGAGATCGTTCAGCAGATGCCCACCGTCGATCGCGGGCGGAGCGAGGCGCGTGACCTGTCGCCCCGACGAGAGTTGCAACCGGTGCAGGAACGACTGCCCGTCGACGTCGGCGGTATAGCCCTCCATCTCCGGACCGCCTGCGCTCAGCACGTACAAGGCCCCGCGCGTGTTGTCGGCCTCGAGACCGAGCACGCTGAGGAAGCCCGCTTCCCTGAACGTGGCGTAGTCGGCGGTACGACCGGTCACTTCGTCGACCGCGATGACCTTGCGCTTGTGGAGGCTGCCGATGAGGAAGCGCCGCGACCCCCGGTCGTAGGTCATGGCTTCCGGGATGAAGTCCGGTTCGTTCAGCCGGAAGGCGACCACGCTCCGCGACGCAGGCGCCACGAGTGCCTGCAGGCGCGGCTGAAACTCGTCCCAGCGCGGCTGATCGCGCAGCGCCTCGAACGCGGGCGACACGAGCACATCCGACGCGATGCCCTTCTCGACGAGCAGACCGAGCGCCGAGAACGCCTGGTCGAAGCGGCCGGCACGCGAGAAGGCGCGCAGTTGCGCGTACAGGACCAGCGGGTGATTGGGAGGACCGACCCGCGCGGCGCGTTCCGCGGCCGTGACTGCGGCATCGACGTCACCGCGAGCGAGCGCGTCGGCGCTGTCCTGATAGAACGCCTGCCACGGGCGCGGCTCGTTCTCGGCGACGGCATGCACGGACGACGACACGCGGTCGGCGCGTCGCCCCATCGCCGGCTGCACCAGGGCCAGCGTCACCAGCCCGACCGTGCCCACGCCGGCTCGCCATCGCATGCCGCGATTGTACTGACTACCCAGCGAGCGGCAGGCCGTGCCCACCGTCTTGAAGGCAGAGCCGGTTGTTCGGACCGGCTCTCGTGTTCGGCGGAGGGCGCGACCTACTGCGTCGGACGCAGCAACTGACGGAACGTCAGCGTGTTGACGTCGCGGAACATCGGCGTGCGCGGCGGCAGCAGCGTCGGGTCGAGGAACTCCTCGTCGAAGAAGACGCTGCGGCCGGGCGGGCTGTACACACTGCCGCCGCAGCACTTCCAGGTGCCGACGGCCTGCCGGCTCGTGTAGAGGCTGACCATCGAGCCGGTGTAGTTGAACGTCGCCGACCCCCAGTTCTCGAGGAAACGCATGAAGTTGTGCGCGCCGCCATCGGAGCCGAAGTTCACCGGGTCGCTCGAGTTGTTGTTGGGGAACGGGAAGTTGATGCCCTTGCCCGAGATGACGCCCATGCGGTACCACGTGGTCTGCGCCGTGCGACCGCTCACGGCGTGCGGCGTGTTGAACGAGTTGGCGTCGTTCCAGTTCCGCGACAGCAGCGTGACCGCGTCGGCGATGATCGCCGCCGACCGATGATTGCTGCCGTTGAAGCCGTTGCTCGCGCACGATGCCGTCGCGTTGCCGCAGGCGTTGTAGTTGCCCTGCACGTAAACAGGGTTCTCCGACGCAACCGTGAGCCCCTGTGACCCGTTGGACGGCAGTTGGCTGAGGCCCCCGTTGACCAGCTTCAACGCGCGCCTGAAGAACACGGCGCGATTGGCGCGAGCCACACCGCTGTTGACGAGGTGCGTCACGCGCGTGATGTTCGTGGTCGGCAGCACGTTCGTGATCGGGCTGCCGGATCCCCATGGCGCCGGACTCGACGTCACCGGCGCGACGATGGTGTAGGGGGTCCACGTGCTCCCGATGAAGCCCCCGAGCCGTGGTGTGTTCCCGTATGTGTCGAGCGCGCCGTTGCCGTTCATGTCCTCGCCGGTATTGAGCGCGTTGTTCGGGGTGCTCACCGAGTCGGTGTTGACGAAGTCTTCCCAACCGAACTCGCCGGTCTCGACGTTTGCCGCGTTCTTGTTGGTGCGTCGGTCGGAGAAGTAGACGACGTAGCCCGTCTCGTTCTGAGAGCCGGCACCACTCGCGCCGATGTTGCCCAGCAGCCAGCGGCGGTAGTTGTTCACGTCGAATTCGACGTAGTGCATCACTCCGCTGAGGTACAGGTCGTTCTGTGAGGTGAGCCCGAGATCGCGACGCAGCGCTTCGCGGCTGTCGTAGAGCGTGTTCGGCCAGAAGTCAGTGCGAGGCGCCGACGTCGCAGCACTGCCGCAGGTGCCCGTCGCCGGACTCTCTTTCACTCGCTGGATGCGGATGACCGCGTTGGCGTGGATGTCGGTGGTGCAGCTGCTGGTGTTCCACAGATTGCGACCGCTGATGCCGAGCGCCAGAATCTCGTTGGTCACGTCGGTCCACGTGCCGGCGGTGCTCTGCTTGTTGATCAGGATGTAGCCGCCGGTCAGCGCCGTGCCGGTCGCCGAACGATAGCCCTGCCGTGGATTGCCGTTCGACCCGGCCAGGGGAAAACTGCCTGCCGCTGCGGGCAGACTGGCGGCCTCGAGCGACACCGGTGTGCCAACCGTGTCCGGCAGTGCGGTGATCTCGGCCGCCGTGTCCGACAGCAGGATGCGCAGCGAGGCGAGGTTGTAGAACCGCTGTGGCCGGAGCGTCGGCGGATCGGGGGAGGCGGCATTGGGGCGCCGGATGATGTCGATCGGCGACGCGCCATCCGAGACGAGCGGCAACTCGAGGGCGCGCGCGCCAGTCAGGCCCGTGCGGATGTAGCTGTTGTAGTTGGAAAGCCCCAACGACAGCGACGTCCAGTTGCTGTTCCGCGACGAGCCCACGTTGCCGGTGAGGCTGCCCTCGTTGGCACCGAGGTTGCGGCACGACGTCGTGAAGGCGGCCGGCGGCGCCTGGCAGCCCGAGGCGCGCGCCGCGCGGACGGTTCCGCTGTAGGTGGAGGCTGACCGGCCGTTGGCGAAGTGGGTACGGATGATCTCCCCCACGGCGCTGACACGATCGGACAAGGTCAGCGTCGCACCGGACGCCGAGGCGATGAAGATGCCCTGGTTGCTGTGCACCCGGCCGCCGAAGGAGAAGTCGTCGCCCGCGTGGAACGACAGGTCGTTCTCCGAGAAGATCCCGAACTGGAAGACCGGCACGCCAACCGTCTGCATGGTGCGTCGCATGCGCACCTCACCGCCGGTCTGCGATCGGGCCGTGACCGTGATCTCGTACGGCGTGACCAGACCGACGAGGCCCTGGAACGGGCCCGACGGGACCTGCTTGGTCTCGGTCGGTCGCGCAATGATGCGGTACCCCGACCCGACGGCCTGTCCTGGCGCTCTGTACGTGAAGCCTTCGATCTCCGGCGGGTCGTTCTGGAGCGACGTGAGCAGCGCCTGCGACGGGCTGTAGTTGCCGCCCAGGAAGACGTCGCCCAGGTCCGAGGTCAGCTTCTCCAGGCCAGCGTGCGCGGCCGCGTACGCCTGCGTCTGGTCGCGATTCAGTCCGCTGGCCTGCTGGTCGGCCGTGACGATGGCCACAAACCCGACCAGGACGGCGGAGATCAACATCGTGACCAGGATGGCAGAGATGAGCGCCACACCGCGCTCACCGCGCCGATCGGCGCGTCCGGGGTTCTTTGCGATGACGACGACTGGTGCCATGTCCCTGGTCCTCATGAGTAGCGGTCCACCAACGCGAGCGCACGCAGGCTGACCTGCGAATGCAAGGTGTTGCGCAGCAGCTGGCCCGTCGAGGGATGCCGGCGCGTCGAGCGTCCGGTGAGCGCCACATTGATCTTGCGCGCCTGGTTCGGCGAGCAGGCGAGCGGTGCGCACCGCCCGGTCCCGCCCAGATCGTCGTCGTCGAGACGCACCTCGGTCGGATTGTCGTCGTCGTCGATCAAGTCGAACGAGAACGCCAGCCGATCGACCGAGAACGCCACCACTGTCGGTGGCCGGGCGTTGATGCGACGCATCAGCCGCAGGCCCTGGCCGTTGTCCACCGGATCCAGGTAGTAGCTGATCATGCGGATGCGCGTCGCCACCGAGGGCACGACCTGCTGGCAGCCGGGCGTGATGACGACGCACTTGGCGGTCTCGGCCACGACACTGACGTACTGCGCGAGCGTGCCTGGGACCGTGACGCCCGTCTGATTCAGGGAGAGCGGATCGCCGACGGCGAAGCTGGCGGTGTTGCCGGCAACTGCGGTCACGTACTTGAGCGTGCTCATCGACTGCTTCGTGAACATGATGAGATCGCCCACCTGGATGTTGTCGCGAGCGACGTCCGGGTTGT
>DATJTM010000431.1:0-4545 GCA_035503395.1 Luteitalea sp. | reverse complement strand
CGTAGATGCCGAGCCGATCGTTGGAGACGTGGATGTCGTAGACGCGCGTGCCGCGGACCTGCGTCTCCCAGAAGGCCTCGCGCGTCTGGTAGGCGCGGTTGAACACGTGCTGGGGAAGCGGCCAGACCCGCTCACCGAAGCTGTAGATCGGCGAGCGTCCCCACCCGTACACCACCAGGTCGATGTCGCGGGTGGCGCGATCCTGTCGCGTCGCGGCCTCGGCGACGCGGCCGCGCAACAGGTCGTAGTACGGCCCTTGCGTCGAGAGGAACGGCAGGGAGCTGTAGTCGAGCATGACGTGCAGGATGATGCCGCCCCGCACCCGCTCGCGACCGTCAGGCGTCGGCTCGCAGAGCGCGCGCTCGGCGTGCAGCATGCTGCGCTCCTCGGACCCGAAGAGCGACGCCTCGGCGAAGACGTCCCATGTACACATGGCGCTGCGCCACAACGGCACCGACGCCTGGTATTCGGGGAAGTTGAAACCGAAGCGGCTGACCAGCGGACCGTCGGGCGCATACAACTCGACGGCCGACGTCAGGCGCCAGTCCGCCAAAGCTGTCTTGCGCCACAGCGCGAACGCGGTGTCGGTCGGCACGCGACCGGGTTCGCGTGGCGCCGCTTCGATCATCGCGCCCAGGTCGCGGACGGCGTCGAGCTGGTCGAGCGACGAGTTCAGATGCGCCAGCAGGTCTCGCGGGTGTGACACCACCTGGGGCGCGTACTGCGTCATCACCAGATCGCGACGGGCGCGATCGACGGCGTCGAGGAGCAACGGATAGAGCAGCAGCGCCGGCACCAGCAACGCGCCATAGATCGAGAGGAGGCGCCGCGCCTGGGTGCCGCGGCGAAACCAGGCCAGCCCCCGGACGCTGGCGATCGTCGCCACACCGGCCGACACCGCCATCGCCAGCAGCGCCAGGTCGGGCGGATGCGCGTCGCGGGCCCGGGCAACGAGCAGTCCGATGGCCAGCGGCAGCGTCCACAGCACGAGTGGCCAGATCACCCGACGGACGACCCCGAGGCCCACCAGGCTCCAGCGCAGCAGGCCGACACGCAAGGCAACGACGGCGCCCCAGAACACGGCGGCGACCAGCCCGAGCAGGCCGAGCAGCACGAGCACGCGGCCCGGCTCCACCGGCGGCAGCAGCGCCAGCATCAACACGTCGAGCTCGGTGTGCGTCACGGTGTCCTGCACGAAGCGCGTCAGCGCCGCGACGAGCACCGCCAGCACACTGCCCACCGCCAGCTGCGTGGCCGTGAATGCGGCGACGCGGGCCGCCGTTCCGGCCGGGCGCTGGCGCACGTGCCGCATCGACAGGCGGATACGTCGCAGCGGATCGACCACCAGCATCACGGCCGCCAGCAGCAGGAACGCGGTAACGCACAGATCGAACGGCGTCCGATGCAGCCAGCCGAGCGCGTCGTCCAGCGGCAGGCCCATGCCCGCCGCGCCGAGTGCGTCCTGCAGTGGCGGCCACGCGATCCACAGCAGCACCCGCGCGACGAGCAACGCCAGGAAGGCGAGCCATGTGAACTGGCGGTAGCGCAGCGGCGACAACCACCGGCGTTCCCAGGCGCACACGCCAGCCAGCACGAGCATGGTTGCCGCCAGGGTCACACCCACGAGCGCGAGCAGCCGACGCCACCAGGTTGCGCGCAGGTCGAGTACTGCGCTCCGGCTGATGGCGACGTCGACGAGCGGCGCCCCGGCCGGTCCCTGGATCGTGAAGGTTCGAGCGTCAGCCGGGACGGCTGTGTCGCCGTAGTAGCGGGGCAGCAGCGTGACGTCGAGCAGCGAGGTGTCGAAGGAGGCCGGCTCGGCATCGCGGGCCTCGACCCTGGGCGCCCGCGACAACAGATGTTCCGCGGCGATCGCCCCGAGCAGCCGCGTCGTCTTGCCTTCGGTGCGGCGAACCGGCTCGATGTAGACGAGGCGGAGGCCGAGTGCGCCGGGGGCCAGCACGAGCGCCGCGGAATCAGCGGCGCGTCCGGGCGGGACGGCTTGCGGACGGCCGGCCCATGCCACGGCGGTGCCATCAGGCGCGGCAATCGTGATCGCCACGTCGCGGACGGCGCGCCGTGACACGACATCGAGCGCTTCGAACAGCACGCGCGGATCGCGGGTGCCGGCGTCGAGCGACTGCACCACGTCCGGCCGCGCCGCGAGCTGCGCCACGATGCCCGACAGCGAAGCCGTGTGGGCCGCGAACCGGTCGCGGACGTCGGCCTCGATGCGCCGGGTGGTCGCATCGGCGTCGGCGCCCAGCCGGTAGAGCACGACACCCGCACCAGCCAGCCCGACCAGCAGCATGGCCAGGGCCCCGGCCAACAGCACGCGCGGGACGAGGCTGCGGCCGCGTTCGTCTCGGCCGTGGTCGTGGCGCGCGGGGACGTCGGTCGCGGCGGCGGAGGGGCGTGACATGCAGGCGGGTGACGAGGATCTTACCGGCTCTTCAGACGCCGGCGGCGCCGATCTTGGCCGCGTCCCGCCAGCGCACGCCGGCGCCCGGACCGACCCCTTCGCTATAGTGGAGCGCGCGGGCACGCCCGCCCACCATGCGGATTCCTGCCCTCAAGCTTCCGATCAAGCGCGGCGCGCTGCTCGCGCTGGCCAACTGGCCGGTGGTCGTCCTCCAGTTCATCGCCGAGGCGACGTTCAAGATCCTCCTCGCCGTGCCCATCGTCGGCGGAACCTTTCTCGTGGCACTGGCGCTGAACGAGGACGTGCAGCAGGTGCTCGGCGACGAGCTCGACTTGCGGGAGAGCGCCACCGGCGTCGCCACGTCGCTACTCGAGCATCCGGTGGCCTTTGCCAGCTTCCTGCTGGCGCTCACGATCGTCGTGATCGGCGGCTCGGCGCTGATGTTCATCCTCAAGGGCGGCACCCTGGCAGTGCTGGTGGACGCGCAGCGGCACGCCGGACCACTCGAGCGCTATCCGGTGCGGCTCGTCCTGCTGCGTCGCGCGTCGCGCACCAACGTCGACGTCTTCATCGAAGGGACGCGTCGCCTCCGCCGCCGCTTCCTGCGGCTCGGTGCCTTTCTCCTCAGCACTTACGTCGTCTCCGGCCTGCTGTATCTCGCCGTCGTCCTCGCCGGCTACCGCGCGGTCGGCAACGACGGCTTCCTGGTCGGCTGGACGATGATTGCGGCGCTGTGCAGCGGCCTCCTGGTCGGCTGGATCACCGTCGTCAACACCGGCTACCTGATCCTGCAGGTCGTGATGGCGGCCCGTGACGTCTCGCTGCGGACGGCGGCGCGCGAGACGCTGCGGCTGCTGCGGGTCGACACCGGACGCATGCTGGGCGTGTTCGCCGTCACGGCAACGCTCGTTGGCGTCGCGACACTCGCATCCTGGGTGGCCACCGCCGGTCTCGGGCTCATCTCGTTCGTGCCGTTCGTCGGGCTCGCCGTGCTGCCGTTGCAGGTGCTGGCGTGGCTGCTGCGCGGTCTCGTGTTCCAGTATCTCGGTCTCACGTCAGCCGGTGCCTACCTGTCGCTGTACGACGCGCCGGCCAGTGCATCGATGGCGACGCCGGTCGCCGGGGGAGTTCCAGCGTGACCTCGTACGATGCGGCGTTCTCCCGCACGGGCGCGCAACTGGCTGGCTCGGCGATCCGGCAGATGGGCATCCTCGCGGCCGGGCGGCCGGATCTGATCTCGTTCGCACCCGGCTATCCCGATCCCGGCTCGTTTGCGTGGGAGGCCTACCGTGAGATCACCGACGACCTGTTGCGGGAGCGCAGTGACGACACGTTGCAGTACGGGCCCACCCGCGGCTATGGGCCGCTGATCGAGGCGGTGGTGCCGCGGCTCCGTGCGCGCGGCATCGAGTGCAGCAGCGACAACGTGTTGATCACCAGCGGGTCGCAGCAGGGCCTCGATCTGGTGACGCGTCTCTTCGTCGACGCCGGCGACGTCGTCCTGATGGAGTTGCCGACGTTCACGGGGGCGATTGCGGCGTTTCGCGCCGCCGAGGCGCACCTGGTCGGCGTGCGGCAGGAGGCCGACGGCATCGACCTCGGGCATCTCGACGCCGTCCTGACCGAACAGCGGGCCGCAGGCCGGCGGGTGAAGTTCCTCTACGTCATCCCGAATTTCCAGAATCCGACCGGCGGGTTGTTGGGAACCGCCAAGCGGCGCGCACTGCTGGAGTGGAGTGCGCGCGAGGACGTGCTGATCGTCGAGGACGACCCGTACGGCGATCTGTGGTTCGAGGGCGTGACGCGGCCCGAGGACACGCGGCCGATCAAGGCCGACGACCACGACGGACGCGTCATCTATCTGCAGAGCACGTCGAAGACGCTGGCGCCGACGTTCCGCACCGCCTGGGTCGTGGCGCCTCCACCCATCATCGCCAGGCTCGACGTCGCCAAGCAATCGGCCGACCTCTGTTCGAGCACGCTCGACCAGCGCATCGTGCTCGAAGCGATCACCCGCGGCGTCCTCGACGTACAGGTGCCGACGTTGCGCGAGACGTACGCGCACAAGTGCGATGTGATGGCGCGGGCGCTCGCGCGCGAGGCCGGCGATCTGGTGCGCTGGG
>DATJTM010000430.1:0-8479 GCA_035503395.1 Luteitalea sp. | reverse complement strand
AGAGGCCCTTGCAGACAGCGGCGACGTGGCGGTGCCTGCCATCCTGCGCGTCGTGACGTCCGAGACGGCGCACTACAATTCCGTCGACTTCGCATTCACTGCGTTGGCGCTCATGCTCGGTGAGCCGCGAGATCCTCCGATAAGTGATTCGTCGCGCCGAGCCATTGAAGCCGCTGTCATGCAACGCCTGCGGAACTTCACGTCTTTCACGACGTTGTGGAAAGCCATTGACGTGGCACCTTTGGTAGGCAGCCCGAAGTTGATGGACGCTCTCGCCGAATTGGCAACGTCACGAACCGCCGTGACGTCGCTCGGCATCACCGAAGACGTTGTCGTGGAGCGAACGCAAGCACGGGCACGGTCCAAGGTCGGACTGAGACGGTAAAGGCGTTCTTCCACGCGACCTGCGCGGCCGAGCAGGCGCCCGATGACGCACCCCGCGACGCATGGGCATGCCAGGTCGCGCTGACTGAAGGCCCCATGCAGGCTCGTAGGCTTCAGGCTGGTGAGGTAGGGACGCGCCGCCGACGCGTCCGAGATCGTCGGAGGGGCCGGCGGGCCGTCCCTACGGCGCGTCGGCAGGCTCGAACGGCCAGCGCTGCGTCTGCTTCGACCACACCAGGAACGCCACCAGGCCGATGGCGAGCAGGCCCATGCCGAACAGGATCACGAACGGGTCGCTGGTGGCGAACAGGAAGATCCAACCGGCGAGCGCGAGGACCAACGGCAGCGGGTAGAGCCACACGCGGAAGGGCCGTGGCATGTCGGGCTGGTGACGACGAAGCAACACGAGCGCGGCCATCTGGCCGACGAACTGCACCAGGATGCGCATCGTGACCAGCGCGTCGATGACGATGCCGAGACTCAGTGTGCTGCCGAGCATCGCCAGCAGGCCGACCGTGAGCAGGGCGACGTGCGGGAAGTGCTGCGTCGGATGCACCCTGGAGAAGATGGGGAAGAACGTGCCGTCGAGCGCCGCCGCGTACGGGATGCGCGAGTAGCCGAGCAGGAGCGCGAACACCGACCCGAACGCGGTCCAAAGCACGAGCAGCGTGAACACGCTCGCGATCGAGGTACCGTACAGCCGCTCCATGAAGACCGAGACGATGAAGTCGGCCTGTGGCGGGGCCGTGCCACCCGGAGGCGTCACGAACTCGCGCCACGGGACGACGCCGATGATCGACAGGTTGATGGCGATGTAGATCAGCGCGACGGCAAAGACACTGATGATGATCGAACGCGGGATCACGAACCCCGGGTTGCGGACCTCGTCGCCGATGTAGCAGATGTTGTAGTAGCCGAGGTAGTCGTAGATGCCGACGCGGGCGGCGCTGCCCAGGCCCATCAGGAAGCCGAGCGAGAACGTGAACGCGCCCTCCGGCACATCGAAGGCGCGCGCCGCATCGAACGAGAAGGCGCCACTGACGATGACGGCCAGCGTCGTCACCATCGTGCCGATCCACAGCATCACGGTCAGTCGGCCGACCGATTCGATCCGCCGGTACAGCATCGCGATGTTGAGGATGCCGACGACCATGGCGATGCCGATCGCGTGGGTGCGCGTCAGCCACGGCGCGAAGTAGCGGGCGTACTGCGCGAAGCCGATGTAGCCCGACGCGATCTCGAGTGGCCCCGACAGGATGAACTGCCAGATGAAGAGGAACGCCATCAGGCGCCCCCAGCGTTCCTTGCCGAACCCCTCGCGCAGGTACTGGTAGGTGCCGCCCGAGCCCGGCATCGCGGCGCCGAGTTCGCTCCAGATCAGCCCGTCGGCAATCACGATCACCAGCGCCACCAGCCAGCCGAGCAGGGCCTGCGGCCCACCCAGCGCGCTCATCAGCAGCGGAATCGTGATGAACGGCCCGATGCCGATCATGTTCGACATGTTCAGCGCGGTGGCCTGGAGGAGGCCGAACTGACGCACCAGCCCTCCCGGCTGGCCTGACGATGGACTGACGGGCGCGTGACTCATCTGCGGGCGGAGTATATCCGCCTGCTTGCTGCGCCGGCGTCACGGCCTCGACCTCTGGTTTCGCTGCGGCGGTGACCCTGCCGGGCTCGGTGGCGCCGTTCGTGGGCAGCTGGGACGTGCTGGCGGCCAAGTTCAACACGGGCGCCGCGGGTGCCGCGAGCCTGGTCTACGCCGGCCGCATCAACGGCTTCTACACCGACACTGGCACCGACATCGCCGTCGACAGCCTCGGCCAGGCGTGGATCGGCGTCAACAGTGGCTCGGTGTCGGCCAATCCGAATCCTGCGCAGGACTTCCCGGTCATCAACTCGCTCCAGACCGTGCGCTCCGGCAACGGATCGCATCCGATGCTGGTGCAGTTGTCGGCCGCCGGCAACAGCATCCTGATGTCGTCGCTGATCAGTGCCAACAGCGGCGGGGGCGGTCCGATTGCGCTGGCGATCACGGCGGCCGACGAAGTCTGGGTCGCGGGGGCCAATTCGGGCGGCACCGATCGACTGGGGCTCGTCACGCCGATTCAGGGCGCTTACGGGGGTGGTGACCGCGACGGTACGCTGCAGCGCGTCGGCCGGCAGGCAGACCTGACCATCACCAAGACGGTCGACAAGCCGCATCCGCAGTTCACCGTCGTGCCTGGCGACACGTTGACCTACAGCATCACGGTGGCCAATGCGACGGGTGACACGGTCGGCAACGTCGTGGTCACCGACAACCTGCCGTCCGAGGTGGTCTTCGTGTCGTGCGTGAGCACGGCGGGAGGCGTGTGCGGTGGTGCCGGCAACAACCGGACGGTCACCATCCCGTCGCTCGCGCAGGGCGCCTCCGCCACCATCACCATCGTGACGACCGTCGCGCCATCGGTCGGTCCCGGACAGCTCTGGACCAACACGGCCACGGTCACGAGCGGTGGCGTCGTCGATCCGAATCCGGGTAACAACACCGGCAACGTCGGTGGTGGTGCGCCTACGCTGACCAACCCCGATGCCGATGCCGACGGCGACGGGCTGCCGAACGGGTTCGAAACGCGCTACGGCCTCAATGGCTTGAATGGCGGAGCCGACAACGGGCCCAACGGCGATCCCGATGGGGATGGCAAGACGAACCTGCAGGAGTTCCTGGAGGGCACCCACCCGCGCGGCTTCGTGATCACGTACCTCGCCGAGGGCGCCACGGGCAACTTCTTCGACACGCGCCTGGCCATCGCCAATCCGACCGGGCAGGACGCGCTCGTGCTCACACGGTTCCAGAAGGGTGACGGCACGACGATCCGCGACTATCGTGTCGTCAAGGCGATGAGCCGGGCGACGATCGACGTCGAAACGATTCCGGGGCTCGAAGCCGCGGAGTTCTCGACCCTGATCGAGGCCGATGTGCAAGTGGTGGCCGACCGCACGATGACGTGGGATCAGAGCGGGTACGGCAGCCATGCGGAGCGCGGCATCCTGACCCGCACCGCGACCAAGTGGTACTTCGCCGAGGGCGCGACCTTCGGGCCCTTCAACCTGTTCTACCTGATTCAGAACCCGAACGATCAGGTGGCTGAGGTCAAGGTGACGTACCTGCTGCCGGCCGGTGCGCCGCTCGTCAAGACCTACACGGTGGCGCCGCAGAGCCGCTTCAACATCTGGGTGGATGCCGAGGGTGCCAACGACCCGGTGGTGGCGCAGCTCGCCTCGGCCGAACTGTCGGCGATCGTCGAGTCGACCAATGGCGTGCCGATCATCGCGGAACGTGCGATGTACCTGGACCAGCCGGGACGCGCCCTCAGCGCCGGCCACGAGAGTGCGGGCGTGACCGCGCCGGCCACGCAGTGGTTCCTCGCCGAAGGCGCGACCGGCAACTACTTCGACCTCTTCATCCTGATCGCGAACCCGCAGGCGACGGCGGCGGCCGTGCAGGCCGAGTTCCTCCTGCCGAGCGGCCAGGTGATCACGAGGACGTACGACGTGCCCGGGAACAGCCGCTTCAACATCTGGGTGGACGAGGCCGATGCGGCCCTCGCCGATGCGGCCGTGTCGACACGGGTGACGTCGACCAACGGCGTGCCGATCATCGTCGAGCGCGCGATGTGGTGGCCGGGGCCCACGTCGGCGACGTGGCAGGAAGCGCACAACAGCCCCGGCGAGACGACGACGGGCACCCGGTGGGCGATGGCGGAAGGGGAACTGGGCGGCACTCGCGAGACGGAGACCTACGTGCTGGTCGCCAACACGTCGGCCTTCGCCGGCACCGTCCGCGCCACGGTGCTCTTCGAGGACGGCAGCCCGTCGATCAGCCGCGAGTACGGGATCACCCCCAACTCGCGCTTCAACATCGCGCCGGCGGCCGACGAGTTCTTCCCCGAGACGCGCGGCAAGCGCTTCGGGATGATCGTCGAGAGCATCGGCGGTACGCCGGCGCAGATCGTGGTCGAGCGCGCGATGTACTCCAACGCCAACGGCGTGCGCTGGGCGGCGGGCACCAACGCCCTCGCGACGAAGTTGCAGTAGGCCGACAACGAGCGGACGCGCCGGCGGCGCGTCCCTACCGAGTTGATTGGTAGGGACGCCTCGCCGAGGCGTCCGCCCTCGACTCCTCCATCACGACGCAGAGGGCCGGCCTGAGACCGCCGGCCTCACCTGCTCACTCCTGTCCGATCATCGCCACGCGTCGCTGTCGACCTTCAGGTCGATGGTCAGTGACGTCTCGCGTCTTCCCGCAACCGGTCCCCGGTTCCCGGTTCCCGAAAAATCTCACGGTGTCACGTGTGTTCGCTTGCGGACACTTGCGCGGGAACGCCGGGAAGAACGCGATCACGCGCGCGAACGAACGCCGAAATCAGGCGATTTTGTTCGAAACATTACTCATGGCCCCTCCGTCTACGCGACCGGTTCATATCCGGATCGGTGCGCGATCGCGTGCCGCTCCGCTCCATCCAGCCCGCACATCGCTGCGGATGCCGGAGGTTCTCGCATCGTGCACGTCTCGTCTTCATCGTTTGTCCGTTCGGGAGCGGCGCTCGTGGCGTCCGCTCTCGTCGTCACCTCGCTCTCCACCACATCCCCGATCGCCGCGCTGTACGCGTCGGCCAACCGTTCCACTCCGACAGGTCCTGGCACCATCGAGGCCACACGCTCGTCGTCGGCGCTGGGCACCGTGCCCATGTATTTCGAGCACGCGACACAGGGAGACGTCACCGGCTTCGTGGCGCGTGGCCAGGGCTACAACGTGGCAGTCTCTGGCGCAGGCGCCGCGGTGACGCTGCGTGGGCACGCCGGGGCTCGTGCCGCCGTGTCGTTCCTCGTCGACGGCGCGACCGGCGCCGCGGTCGTGTCCGGCGACGCGCAGCAACCCGGCGTCGTCCATCGCTACGGCGGTCCGGGCGAACGCTGGCAGGAAGGCGCGCAGACGTACGGCCGCGTCGTCGCTCGCGGTGTGCGGCCCGGCATCGACGTCGTCTACTACGGCAACCAGCGCCAGCTCGAATACGACTTCGTCATCGCGCCCGGCGCGCGTCCGGCCGACGCCGCGATGATCGTCGACGGCGCCGAACGGGTCGAGATCGCCGCCAATGGCGACCTGTTGCTCCACGTGGCCGGCAAGGTGCTGCGCCAGCAGGCACCGGTGGCCTACCAGGATGTCGACGGCAGCCGCCGGCCGGTGGCCAGTGCGTTCACGTACGACGCCTCGACGCGCCGCATCGGCTTCGACGTCGGCGCCTACGACCACGACCTGCCGCTGGTCATCGACCCGGTGCTGGTCTATTCGTCGTGGTTCGGCGGGCTCAGCGAAGAGGCCATCCTCGATATCGCGGTCGACGCCAACGGCTTCATCTACGTCCTCGGCTACAGCGACGACAAGCTCGGGTTCCCGACCACGCCCGGCGCGTTTCAGCCGCAGCGCGGCGGCGCCCCGGATCCGTCCGGCACGTTCAAGTCGGACGTCTTCGTCTCGAAGTTCAACCCCGCCGGCACGGCACTCGTGTACTCGACGTATCTCGGCGGTAGCGAGAACGAGGTCATCAACACGTTTTCAGGCGCCGGCGGCCTGAAGGTTGATGCGCAGGGGCGTGTGTACGTGGTCGGCGACACGATGTCACCGGATTTCCCCGTGACGCCCGATGCGGCTGACGGCTCGTTCGCGAGTGACGCGGTGAGCCGGAGCGATGCGTTCTACGCGCGACTCGATGCTGACGGAAGTCTGGGCTACTCGACGTTCATCGGCGGTACCGATACCGAATACGCCAACGGCATCGACATCGACACGGCCGGCAATGCCTACATCGTCGGCTACACGACGTCGACACCGGCCGAAGGCTTCGCCACGACCGCCAATGCCTATCGCACCACCTTGAGTGGTGGCGCGGATCTCTTCATCCAGCGGTACTCGCCGGCTGGCGCGCTGATGTACTCGACCTACTTCGGCGGTAACCAGGGTGAGTCGAGCCGCGGGGCCGACATCGCGGTCGACGAGGCGGGCCGCGTCGTCGTGGTGAGCGACCTCTTCGCGACCGACCTGCCGGTGACCCCCAACGCGTTCCAGTCCGCCCGCAGCGGCAATTCCACCGACGTCTTCCTCGCCCGCATCGACACCAACGTGCCTGGCACGGCGGGACTGTTGTACTGCTCATACTTCGGCGGTGGTGGCAACGACCAGGCGCGCGGCATCGACATGGACGCCGCCGGCCACGTGTACATCGTCGGCGACACGCCGTCGGCGAATTTCCCGGTGACGGCGGGTGCGTACGACACGTCGCTCAACGACCACGACGTGTTCGTCGCCAAGTTCGATCTCTCCAAGAACAACGCGGCGTCGCTCGTCTACTCCACGTTCATCGGTGGCGACTTCACCGAGAACGGCTACGACATCGCCGTCGACGGGCAGGGCAGGGCGCACGTCGTGGGCAACACGTACGCCAACAACTTCCCACTGATCGGCGCCGTGCAGACCACGCGGTACCAGACGTCGCCGTTCGTGTCGATCGTCAACCCGACCGGCACGGCGCTGACCTTCTCGAGCTACCTCAGCTCGAACACCAATGGCCAGGTGCTCAACAGCGTGGCGGTCAACCAGGCGGGGGAGACGTTCGTCGCCGGCGCCACCAACGACGACGACCACACGGCACAGCGACCCGACGCCTTCAAGCTGGTGAACGCCTTCCAGACTGTGTATGGCGGCGGCGACCTCGACGCCGTCATCCAGAAGCTTGGCTTCAGCGTCGACCTGTCACTCACGAAGCTGGCCAACGTCGCGGTGCTCCTGCCGGGGCAGAACGTGACGTTCACGCTGCAGGTGGTCAACCCGAGCAGCGACCCGGCCTCCGGCGTGGTGGTCACGGACAACCTACCGGCCGGCCTCGAGTACGTGTCCTGCACGGCCAGTCTCGGCGGGATCTGCAATGGCACCGGCAACGCGCGCTCGATCTCGTTCGCGCAGCTGGCGCCGGGCGCGACGGCGACGATGCAGATCGTGGCGAAGATGACGGCCACCACACCCGGGCAGCAGATCACGAACACCGCGACGGTCACCGCGGGTGTGCTCGACCCGGTGCCGGCCAACAACACGGCCTCGGCGAACGTGAGCCTGCCGACGCTCGACCCGAGCGGCGACGCTGATGGCGACGGGCTGAGCAACGAGTTCGAAACCGCGTACGGACTGGATCCATTCGGCGGCCCCGGCTCGGGTCCCAACGACGACCCGGACGGCGACGGCAAGACCAACCTGCAGGAACTCAACGAGGGCACGCACCCGCGCGGCTTCGTCATCACCTACCTGGCCGAGGGCGCCACGGGGAACTTCTTCGACACGCGTCTGGCGATCGCCAACCCGTCGGCCAGGCCGGCCCTGGTGCTGACGCGATTCCAGCGCGCCGATGGCGTGACGATTCGCGACTACCGCGTGGTGCCGGCGATGAGCCGGGCGACGATCGACGTCGAGACCATCCCGGGGCTCGAAGCCGCGGAGTTCTCGACCCTGATCGAAGCCGACGAGCAGGTGGTGGCGGACCGCACGATGACGTGGGATCAGAGCGGCTACGGCAGCCATGCCGAACGCGGCATCCTGACCCGGACGGCGACCAAGTGGTACTTCGCCGAGGGCGCCACGTTCTTCAACTTCAACCTGTTCTACCTGATTCAGAATCCGAACGATCAGGCCGCGCAGGTCAAGGTCACCTATCTGCTGCCGACCGGGGCGCCGCTCGTCAAGACCTACGTGGTCGGTCCGCAGAGCCGCGCCAACATCTGGGTGGACAGTGAAGGCGAGAACGACCCGGCCCTCGCGCCGCTGGCCGCGGCCGAACTCTCGGCGGTCATCGAGTCGACCAACGGCGTGCCGATCATCGCCGAGCGCGCGATGTACCTGAATCGCCCGGGGCAACCCCTCGGTGCCGGTCACGAGAGCGCCGGGGTGACCGCGCCGGCCACGCAGTGGTTCCTCGCCGAAGGTGCGACGGGCAACTACTTCGACCTGTTCATCCTGATTGCCAACCCGCAGGACACGGCGGCGACGGTGCAGGCCGACTTCCTG
>DATJTM010000429.1:0-3854 GCA_035503395.1 Luteitalea sp. | reverse complement strand
GACCACGGCCAGCACCAGCAGGTGGCGCCTCACCTGTTGGCGCGTCGACGGCAGGCTCGCGATCGCGTGCGCGTACGTGTAGCCGACGAGCAGCAGCGTCTGGAAGGCGAGCAGCGCCGTCGACCACACCGACGGCGATCCGCCGAACCAGGGCAGGATCAACTTGGCCAGCACGAACTGCACCTGGAACAGGAGGCAGGCGCCGAGTGCGATCGCCAGCCCGAAGGCCCACGTCGGCGTGGCAGTCGCCGTCGCCCGCGGCTGGACCGCCACGGCGTCGTTCATGAGCGGTTGGGCGGCGCCGCCTGCGGATCGGCGGCCAGCGGCCCGGGCTCGCCGGCGGAACCGGCGGCAGGTGCCACGACGACCGTCTTGTTGCGCGTCGGGATTTCGATCTCCGCCTTGTCGAGCGCGTGCTTGACGCGGCGCAGGAATTCACGGCCGACGAACCACTGCTTGATCGGGACCGTCTTGAGCCGCACCTTCACTTCGACTGCGGCATCGGCGAAGCGGTCGACGCCGAGCACTTCGAGCGGCCCCAGCATCGCCGGCGCGAAGGCCGGGTCGGTCAGCATCTCCTCGGCCACGTCGACGAGGATCTTCGTCACCCGGTCGGTGTCCTCCTTGTAGGAGACGCCGATGCTGGTGACGTAGAACGAGAAATCCTTCGTGAGGTTCGACAGCCGCTGGATGCTGCCATTGGGCATCACGTGCACGGTACCGGTCTCGTCGCGCAGGACGATCGTCCGCAGGGTGATGCGCTCGACCAGGCCGCCGGTGCCGTCGATGTTGGCGACGTCGCCGACCCGCACTTGGTTCTCCAGGATGATGAAGAAGCCGCTGATGATGTCCTTCACCAGGGTCTGCGCACCGAAGCCCACCGCCAGGCCGACGATACCGGCGCCGGTGAGGATCGGCGTGATGTCGACGGCCAGTTCCCGCAGGATCATCAGCGTCGCGATGCAGGACACCAGCGTGTAGACGGTGTTCTGGACCAGCGACCCGAGCGTCTGCGCGCGCTTGGCGCGCTCCATGACGTCGATGTTGGTGGCCGTGCCCACCTCGCCGTGGATCCGCTTCACCACGAGGCCGACGACGTGGACGATGAGCCACGAGAGGAGGGCGATGAGGCAGATGCGCAGGCCGGAGCCGGTGGCCCAATCCGCCAGGCGCTCGGGCGACAGCCCGACCCGCGACCGGATGCCGACCAGCGACATCGCGGGGAAGATCAGGACCGCAGACAGGAGCAGCGCGATGATCAGCCGCACCGCGCGGAGGGCGGCACGCGTCGCCTTCCGGTGCGTCAGATCGCCCGGGACGTGCCGGTCGACCCGTTCGACCAGCAGCACCAGCACGCGCGAGACGAGCTCGGCGATGAAATACGCCAGGACGAGGACGATCGCCGCAGCGATGCCGGCCCGGACGCCGTACGGGTAGCCCGCGAAAACGTTGTTCAGCATGCCGTGTCGGCCGCCAGGAGGCGGCTGCTACTTCCCGTAGAGCTCGCCCCGGCGCAGCCGGCGATACATGTCGAGCGCGTCCTTCAGGATCGTGACGGCGTTGTCGGGCCCGAGGAAGTCGGTGACCTCCACCGCCTTGTTCTCGAGCGTCTTGTAGTCCTCGAAGAAGCGCTTGATCTCGCGCAGGGTGTGCCCCGGCAGCTGCGTGTGGTCGCTGTAGTCGTTGAAGGCCGGGTCGAGGGTGCTGACGGCGATGATCTTGTCGTCGAGGCCCTTCTCGTCGCGCATCCGCATCACGCCGATGGCGCGCGCCTGCACGACCGTCAGCGGATGGACGGGCTCCTGGCCGAGCACCAGCGCGTCGAGCGGGTCGCCATCGTCGCAGAACGAGCGGGGGATGAAGCCGTAGTTGGCCGGGTAGTAGACGGCGCTATAGAGCACCCGGTCCAGGCGCATCAGCCCGGACTCCTTGTCCAGCTCGTACTTGTTCTTGCTCCCCATCGGGACTTCGATCACGACGGGGAAGTTCTTGGCGATCAGGTGGTCGTCGACATAGATGTCGTGCCAGGGGTGCATACGGGCTCAAATTGTACCCGCCAACCTGCGGGACATCAGGTAGGGCCCGTTGTCCCAACGCGGCCCACAGCAAGGCCGGGCTGGGACAGCCGGCCCTACCTACTCACAGTGGCTCGCTGGGGCTAAGCGGCCGGAGGCGGTCCGTCGTACTCTTGTCTGGACAAATGTTGCGTTTGAATCGGCGGTCCGGTTTCGAGCAATCCTCCAGGCTGGACGCCCGCCACTGGCGGAGGCGCGTCCTCGGCGTGGGCGTGGTGGGTCTGACGGTCCTCGGGGCTGCCGCGTGCGGCGGAGGTTCGTCGGCGGCCGGCAAGGGCGGCGAGGCGAAGGGCAGCAAGAGCGGCGCGGCGCCGTCGGTCGCGGTCCGGCCCGCGCAGGAAACGACCTTGACCCGCAGCGTCACCGTCACCGGCACCCTGGCGGCCGAGGACCAGGTCGCCATGGGCTTCAAGGTGGCCGGGCGGATCGAGACGATGAACGTCGACCTCGGGAGCCGCGTGCAGGAAGGACAGGCGATCGCGCGACTCGCGCCGGTCGACTTCCAGCTGCGGGTCCAGCAGGCCGAAGCGGCGTTGCAGCAGGCCCGGGCCCGGCTCGGACTCGAGCCGCGAGGCGAGAACGAGCAGGTCGACCCCGAGAAGACGGCCGTCGTGCGGCAGGCGCGCGCAGTGCTCGACGACGCCAAGCTGAACTACACCCGGATCAAGACGTTCGTGGATCGCGGCATCTCGTCGCGGGCTGAACTCGATTCGGCCGACGCGGCGATGAAGGTCGCCGACGGACGCTACGAAGACGCCGTCGAAGAGGTCCGGAACCGGCAGGCGCTGCTGTCGCAGCGCCGGACCGAGCTGGATCAGGCCCGGCAGGAACTGACCGACTCACGCCTGGTGGCCCCGTTCAGTGGCGTCATCCGCGAACGCGTCGGGTCGCCTGGTCAATACGTCAACGCCGGCGCGCCCATCGCGACGCTCGTCCGGATGCACCCATTGCGACTGCAGGCCGACGTGCCCGAGCGTGAGGCGAGCAACGTCAAGGTGGGGCAGAGCGTCACGGTGAAGGTCGAGGGCGATGCGTCGGAATACGCCGGGCGTGTGGTCAGGGTGAGCCCGGCCATCGACGAGCAGAGCCGCTCGCTGCGCATCGAAGCCGAAGTCGGCAACGAGCGCGCCACGATTCGTCCGGGATCGTTTGCCACCGCCAACATCCTCGTTGCCGCCGAGACGCCGGCCATCGTCGTGCCGAGCACGGCCGTGGTGAGCTTTGCGGGCGTCGAGAAGGTGCTGACCGTGACCGACGGCAAGGTCGTCGAGAAGCGCGTCGAGCTGGGGCGTCGTGAAGGCACGTCCGTCGAGATTCTCCAGGGGCTCAAAGCTGGCGAGCGTGTGATCGTCGAGCCGGGCAATCTGGTCGACGGCGAACGGGTCACCGTCACTCCGTAAACGACCAACGACGAACGACGAACGACGAAGTCCGACGCTTCGTTCCCGAAGGCCCAAGGCCCAAGGCCGGCAAATGGTGTTTCCGAAGGCCGAAGGCCGATTGACGAAGGCCGTCTGAATCCATGCAGACCCTCGCTGACATCTGTATCCGCCGTCCGGTCTTCGCCAGCATGATCGTGCTGTCGCTGGTGGTGGTCGGCGCGGCCGCCTACCTCGGGCTCGGCGTCGACCGCTTCCCGTCGATGGACCTGCCGACGGTCCGGGTGCAGACCATCCTGCCCGGCGCCTCGCCAGAAGAGGTCGAGGTCCTCGTCAGCCAGCGGCTCGAGGAAGTCATCAACACGGTCGAAGGCATTTCCGAGCTGCGGAGCATCTCCGG
>DATJTM010000428.1:0-2615 GCA_035503395.1 Luteitalea sp. | reverse complement strand
GCCCGCCGTCAGCGTCTGCAGGACCGACTCGAACAGCACGAGGCCGTCGGCACTGCCCAGCACCTTCTCGCAGGCGCGCTCGGGATGCGGCATCAGGCCGACGACGTTACGAGCCGGATTGCACACGCCGGCGATGTTGTTCAGCGAACCGTTGCAGTTGGCGTCGGGCGTGATCTCGCCAGCGGCCGTTGCGTACCGGAACACCACCTGGCCATTGGCCTCGAGCCGCTGCAGCACGTCGGGCTCGGCAAAGAACTGGCCTTCGCCATGCGCCACCGGGATGTTCAGCACCTGGCCCTGGCGGCACGCGCCCGTGAACGGCGTCGACGTCTGCTCGACGCGCACGTTGACGTGCTCACAACGAAACTGCACCTGCTGGTTGCGAATCAGGACGCCATCGAGCAACCCAGCCTCGCAGAGGATCTGGAAGCCGTTGCAGATGCCGAGTACCGGACCGCCCTGCGCGGCAAAGGCCGCCACCGCCTGCATCACCGGCGAGAAGCGGGCGATGGCACCGGTGCGCAGGTAATCCCCGTACGAGAACCCGCCGGGCAGGATGACGACGTCAGCACCTTGCAGTGACGTGTCCTTGTGCCAGAGGAACTCGGCCGGCTGACCGAGCACGTGCTTCACGGCGTGATACGCGTCGTGATCGCAGTTGGAGCCGGGAAAGACGACGACCGCGAACTTCATGATCGTTCCTCTCAGGCGACCGGGGCCGGGGTCTCGAGGCGGAAGCTCTCGATGACGGGATTGGCGAGCAGCTTGGCGGAGACTTCGCGCACGACGGTCTCGGCCGCGTCGACGCCGGCGGCCTCGACCTGCACCTCGAAGTACTTGCCCTGCCGCACGTCGGTGACGCCCGGATAGCCGAGGCTGTGCAGCGACTCGACGATGGTGCGCCCCTGCGGATCGAAGACGGAGGGCTTGAGGGTGACGAACACGCGGACGGTGAACAGGGCCATCGGAATAGGGGCTCGGGGTACCGGGTGTCGGGTACCGGGTTCGAAACGGCTTACGGGATCGTCGCGGCGGTCACAGCCGCGACGGTCAGGCTCTCGTCGCCGGCGTCACCGAAGACGCGGGCGAACAACGTGTCGACGTGCCGCAACTGCTCGTCGAGGCTGAACGTGCGTTCGATCTCCTCGCGGGTCAGCACGCCCATGATGTCGGCGTCCGCGAGCAGCAGCTCACGGAAGTCGCGCTGCTCGTGGAACGAGCGCATCGCATTGCGCTGCACCCAGAGGTACGCCTGCTCGCGCGATAGCCCGCGGCGCGCCAGTTCGAGCAGCACCTGCCCCGAGAACACGACGCCGCGCGAGCGGCCGATGTTCTCGAGCATGCGATCCGGATACACCACCATGCCGCTGACGATGCGCGTGAAGCGGCGAATCATGTGGTCGAGCGCCAGGAAACTGTCGGGGAGCGTGACGCGCTCGGCCGACGAGTGCGAGATGTCACGCTCGTGCCACAGCGCAACGTTCTCGAGGGCCACCAGCGCGTTGCCGCGGACGACACGGGCCAGGCCGCAGACCTGTTCGCAGCCCACCGGGTTGCGCTTGTGCGGCATCGCCGAGGAGCCCTTCTGGCCCTTGCCGAACGGCTCCTCGACTTCACCGAGCTCGGTCTTCTGCAGACCGCGGATTTCGAGCGCGAACTTCTCGAGCGACGCAGCGGTGATGGCCAGCGCCGTCATCAACTCGGCGTGACGATCGCGCTGGATGACCTGCGTCGCAATCGGCGCGGGCGTGATCCCGAGCCGCGCGCAGACACCGGCCTCGATCTCCGGCGGCAGGTGCGCGAAGGTGCCGACCGCGCCCGAGATCTTGCCGACGTTGACGGCCTCGCGGGCCCTGCGCACGCGGACGATGTCGCGCTGCACTTCGGCGTACCACAGCGCCAGCTTGAGCCCGAAGGTCATCGGCTCGGCGTGCACGCCATGCGTGCGCCCCATCATCGGCGTCCGCTTGTGCTCGAAGGCGCGCGTCTTGATGGCTGCGGCGAGGGCCGTGAGGTCTTCGAGAATCAGGTCACACGCCTCGCGCATCTGGAGCGCGAGTGCGGTGTCGACCACGTCCGACGACGTGAGGCCGAAATGAAGCCAGCGCGCCGACGGGCCGACGTGCTCGGCGACCGCGGTGGTGAACGCGATCACGTCGTGCTGCGTCGTCTGCTCGATCTCGTCGATGCGGGCGATGTCGAACGTGGCCTTCTCGCGCAGGTCACGCGCGGCGTCGGCGGGCACGATGCCGGCCTCGGCCATGGTGTCGGTGGCGGCCAGTTCGACCTGCAGCCAGGTTTCGAAACGGCGTTGCTCGGCCCAGATGGCGGACATGGCCGGCTGTGCGTAGCGTCGAATCATCGTGTCTGTAGCAGCCCCGCTGGGGCCGCGACTGCGCCCCTAGGCGACGGCGAGCCGCGTGAAGTCGAGTGCGGCCGCCCCGGCCGGCCCGAGCACCGTCACGCCGACGGTGTCCTGCGTGAACAGTTCGCCGGCCACGCGCAGCACGTCCTCGGCAGTCGTGCGCTCGATGCCGGCCAGCATCTCGTCGAGCGTGACGTGACGCCCGAAGTACATCTCCTGTCGCGCCAGGTGCGTCATCCGGCTCGAGGTG
>DATJTM010000427.1:0-3512 GCA_035503395.1 Luteitalea sp. | reverse complement strand
GCCGCCACGGATATTGGTGTAGCTACCGACGATGCTGAGCACCTTGCCGAACTGGTCGGGGCGATGCCAGGCCACGGTGAACGCGGCGATCGCGCCACTGCTCGTGCCACCGATGCCGCGACGCTTCGGGTCCTTGCTGATCCTGTAGTCCTTCTCGATCGCCGGCAGTAACTCGTCGACGATTACGTGGGCATAGCGATCGTCGAGCACGTTGTACTCGGTCGGCCGGTTGGTCGTCTGGTCACCCCACTGTGACGGCGTCGGCTCCGGTTGTTCCGGCGTGCGACCGGGGTTGATGAACACCGAGATGATCACCGGCAGTTCGCGACGGTAGATCAGGTTGTCGAGCACGTTCGGCGCCCGCGCCGAGCCTGTCATGTCGATGAAGGCCTGGCCGTCCTGGAAAATCATCAGGTCGGCGTCGACCGCCGGGTCGTACTGCGCCGGCACGTGCACCCAATACGTGTGCTGGGTACCCGGATAAGCCTTGCTGTTGGGCAGCACGAACGGGCCGCGCAACACGCCCTTCGGGACGCCTTCGCGTTCCAGCGAATCCGGCCCGAGCGTGTAGTACGCGTTCATGTCGCGAGCCGGCGTTGCGGGTGTCGCCGGCGCGGCTGGAGCCGCCGGCGTCGTCGCCGCCGGGGTCTGCGCGTTCGCGGTTGCCGCAGCTGCTGAGGCACCGGCCGTTGCGCACAGCGCCAGCGCAGCCACTCGGTTGAGGAGCATGGTCATCGTCATGGTTCGTTCTCGGACGGCCGAAGGTACCACGAACGAATGCCGCAAAGGCTTCACGCCTTCGACGTCGACGAGTCGGCTGGCATGACAGCCGGCTCCCAGAGCTCGACCTTGTTGCCATCGGGATCCAGGAGCCACGCGAAGACCCCGTTCTCGTGCGTCTCGGGACCCTTCAGGATGGCGACGCCATTGGCCTCCAGGTGGGCCAGTAGACCAGCCATGTCGTCGACCCTGTAGTTGATCATGAAGCTGGCAGGACTCGGGCTGAACCACTCCGTCGTCCGATCGGCGACATGCCAGACCGTCACGCCCTCGTCGCGGCGTGGATCGTCGGGCCAGCGCAGGATGCCTCCGCCCCACGCTTCGAGCGGTATCCCGAGGTGCCGGCTGTACCACTGCGCCAGCGTCTTCTTGTCGGTGGTCGTCTTGAAGAAGACGCCGCCGATCCCTGTCACTCTTGCCATGCTGCCCTCCGTAGACCGCTGATCCGATCGCGTCCCGCTGATGTCTCCGACTCGACGGACGGGATCGTCGACCGTCGTCTGACCGCGTGCCCGTGTCGGCGCCTCGTCGCCAGCAGTATGATTCGCGCGATTCGCATCGCGAGGAGTCTCCATGCCCACTGGACGCCGTGCCTTCCTGCGCACTGTCACCGCCGCTGGCGCCACTGCAGTAGCCACCCGTGCCCATGCCACGGCGACCAATCGCGACGTCGCGGCGGCGCCCATCGATCCCGCACGTCTGATCGAGGCCGCGACCGCGCCGGTGCTGCGTCGTGAGCTCTTCGCGTCGCCCGTTGTCATCGAGTCGGTCGAACTCCTCAAGGCCGGCAACGACTACCTCGTGCGAGTACGGTCGACGGACGGAGCGGTCGGGCTCGCCGCGGGCCATCCCGACGTCCTCGAGACGACGTGGCCGATCCTGACGCGTCGCGTGGCGCCGTTCTTCATCGGCAAGGACGCTCGCGACCTCGACACGCTGATCGACGGCGTCTATCTCGCCAATTCCAACTACAAGTGGCAGGGCCTGCCGTTCTGGGTGCCCGTCGCCAGCGTCGAGTTCGCCGTCCTCGACCTGCTTGGTCAGGTGGCGCGCAAGCCGCTCGGCGACGTGCTCGGCGGTGTTCGCACGCGTGAGATCGCCGTCTACCGGGCCAGCGGCAACCGCGGCAACTCACCGGAAGCGGAGTTGGCCTACCTGCAGCAACTCGTTGCTGAGACCGGCGCCCGCGCCATCAAGTACCGCCTCGGCGCGCGTATGCGGTACGACGATGATTCGACCAGGCGCGACCTCGCCCTGATTCCGTTGACCCGCAAGACGTTCGGCGATGCGATGGCGATCCATGCCGACGCCAACAGTTCGTACGACGTGCCCATGGCCCTGCGCATCGGCCGGATGATGCACGAGCACCGTTTCGCGTTCATGGAGGAGCCGGTCCCGTTCGACAGCTATGACGAGACGCGGGAGATTGCCGCAGCGCTGCCGATCGACGTAGCCGGGGGCGAACAGGAAAGCAGCCTCCGACGGTTCCGCTGGATGGTCGAGCAGCGCGGCGTCGACATCGTGCAGCCCGACCTCTTCTACTTCGGCGGCTTGATTCGGTCCATCCGCGTCGCCCGCATGGCCGCCGTCGCCGGCATGCAGTGCACGCCACACATGTCGGATGGCGGGCTCGGCTACCTGTACGTGGCGCACTACGCGTCGTGCGTACCGAACCCGGGGCCGTTCCAGGAGTACAAGGGGCGCGACGAGGCGCTGCCGGTCGCTTCGGAGACGTCGACGCTGCGGTGCGTCAAGGGGATGCTCACCGTACCGTCGGGGCCCGGACTCGGAGTGACGATTGATCCGGCCTTCGTGAAGAGGGCGGTCCCGGTGGCGTAGGCGTCGCGCGGCGCCGAACGGCGTCGTGGCGGGCTGGCCTCGCGCTTGCAACGGGAGAGCGCATAATTTCTGCGCCAGCCAGTCGGACACCCGGCCTGGTGGCTGGTCGCGCGGTGCTCCTCCATCTCGAGACCTGCTGATGCTACGAATGCTCGGTGCCTACGCCCTCGCCAAACTTCTCGGATTCGGCCTCGTCGGCGCGATCCTGATCTATCTGTTGCTCGGGGTGATCACGTAGTCCCCGCCTCGGTTCCTCTGGACGCAGCCGTCGACCAGTGACGCGTCGGCCATCACCTGTTGCAAAGTCATCGTCGATGTCGACGCTGACGGCGGGGACGCCTGTCTGGCTGCACGAGACGCCGGTGGCCGCCCTGCCACATTTCCCGCGCCTGCGCGGGCACGTCGAGACCGACATCGTGGTCGTCGGCGGAGGCATCACCGGAAGTACGGTGGCCGCGCTGTTTGCGGAGGCCGGCGTTGGCGTCTGCCTGCTCGAAGGCGCCAATGTCGCGCAGGGCAGCACTGCCGCAAGTACTGCCCTCCTGCTCCAGGAACCCGACAAGGGCCTGCTGGAACTGCAGGAGCTGTACGGGACGCGGGCCGGCCGCCGGATCTGGCGCGTGAGCCACGACGCCGCCCGCGGGCTCGCGCAGACGTTGCAGCGCTTCCGCATCGCGTGTGACCTGCGGGCCCGAGACTCGATCTACTACACGACGCAGCACGCGGCGGTGGCAGGCTTGCGCGCCGAGTTCGAGGCGCGGCGACAGGCCGGCTTCGCGGGGACGTGGCTGTCGGCGGGGGCCTTGCGTCGCGCCACCGCCGTAGCGGGGCCGGCCGGCATCCGCACCACCGGCAACGCCCAACTCGATCCACTGAAGGCGTCGCTCGGTCTT